>DYZU01000173.1 GCA_022735835.1 Thermincola sp.
TAATGCGAGGATAAACAGGATAACCAATGTCGAATTTATCTCGGGCAAAGCCGAGCAGCGGCTGCCGAGGCTGGTAAAGCAGGGAATAAGGCCTGATGTGGTTGTAGTGGATCCTCCCAGGCAGGGCATAGAAAAGAGGGCCCTGCAGGCCATCGCCGATTTGAAGCCGCAGAGAATAGTATATATTTCCTGCGATCCATCTACAATGGCCAGGGATATGAATTTTCTGTCGTATCGCGGTTACTCGGCCGTAGAGGTGCAGCCGGTGGATATGTTCCCGCAAACGGTGCACGTGGAATGCGTGGCATTGCTTAAAAGAAAAGAAAGCTCATAAAGCCTTGCGCGGCAAGGCTTTATGGTTTTTTGGGAGGAACCTGTATGTGTCCGCGGGCGGTGTAAGGAGGAAAACTTCAAAACAAAAAGAAAATATAATAATAAGTTATATTTGGATGTGCAGGTGTTTTCTGTGAATGAAAATTTAATGTTAAAGGAAATTGCGGCGGGATATGCCACAAACGGCCATAAAATCATAATTGCCTGTATTGACAGGAACACGTTAAAAACATTTTTCGCCGATTGGGAGTGGCTGAATCTTGGACTCCGTGTATCTGAGCAGCTTTGCAGTCTACCCAAAGAATTAAGGAAAGAGAGTATTGCGGATATCGTAAGTAAAGTAGTAAACGATACTGCTGCAGATAATGTGATAATAGAAAATATAGATTTACTTTTTGCGCCGGAGTATTCCCTGGATGTGCTAAAATTATTGACTTTGGCGGGGAAAAACAAGCGGCTCGTTGTTTTGTGGGAAGGCAGCTTTAAAGACGGAGTGGTTACATATGCCGAACCAGGCTGTGAGGATTACCATAGATATGAGATAAAAAACTATGATGCATGCTGCATTGCCAAATAGGGGGATTCAAGGTGAAATACAGCGAGTTGGTCAGATTTGAGCCCATTGAGACTGTTATTCAAATAAGGGATGCCGATGATTCAGAAAAAGCAGTTAAACTTATTGAAAGCTATGTCATGTCCGATGATATGGCGCAAATGATAAATGACAGGATACTGTCAGAACTGAATCTTGACGAGGTTGTCGACAACAAAGGGGTTTTTCTGGTTGGCAACTACGGTACAGGAAAGTCACACCTGATGTCAGTCATTTCGGCTATTGCCCAGGATGCAGCTAATATAAAGCATTTGAAAAATAAAAAGTTTGCCGAATATGTCAAGCCGATAGCCGGCAGGTTCGAGGTTTTGCGCATTGAGATCGGGGCGGTCCGGACATCCCTGCGGGACATTATAACCAAAGAACTGGAAAAGGACCTGGCCAAACGAGGTATTGCCTATTCTTTTCCGCCGGCAGACACTATCACCAGCAATAAAGACGCCCTGAACGAAATGATGGCAAAATTTGAGTCCGTTTACGGCACCAAAGGTTACCTGCTGGTTATTGATGAGTTGCTGGACTACCTGAAAAGCAGGACCCAGATGGATTTAATGTTTGACCTGGCATTTTTACGGGAGCTTGGGGAGTTTATCAAAAACTCCAGGTTCAGGCTTATCTGCGGCGTGCAGGAAGCGCTGTTTGACAATCCAAGTTTTACCTTCGTGGCCACAACCCTGTTGAAGGTCAAAGACAGGTTTGAACAGGCCATCATCAGGCGCGAGGATATTGCATATGTGGTGTCGGAACGTATCCTGAAAAAGGATGCCGGGCAGAAAGCCAGAATCCGGGAGCACCTGCAAAAGTTTTGCGGTTTATATAAAAATATGGCGGAACGTCTGGAAGAATTTGTTGACCTTTTTCCCATCCACCCTGCCTATATTGAAACCTTCCAACGGGTTTATCTGGCGGAAAAACGCGAGGTGTTAAAAACCATTTCCGCCACCGTAAAGAGTATTATTGACCAGGAAGTCCCGGTAAACGAGCCGGGTATTAAATCATATGACGCCTACTGGAAGTATATCAAGGAAAACCTGGCCAAAAAAGCCGAACCTGAAATAAAGGAAGTATTGGACAAGAGCGGAGTTTTGGAAGATATTATCAACCGTTCATTCACGGCAAAGGCGGTATATAAACCGGTAGCCATCCAAATCATCTATGCCCTCAGCGTGCACAGGCTGACTACCGGGAGCCTGGATGTCAGGTCCGGTCTGACTGTACAGAACCTGAAGGATGATTTGTGCCTGTATATAGATACCCCCATTAAAGAAGAGGAGTTTCTTTTATCAACCATCCAGTCGGTAATGAAGGCCATCATGGAAACCCTAAGCGGGCAGTTTATCGAGTACAACAAGGACAACGAGCAATATTTTCTTGATTTGAAAAAGGATATTGATTACGACGCCAAAATAGAACAAAAGGCCGGCGTGCTCCATGATTCACAGTTAAACCAGTATTTTTATGCGGTTGTTTATGACATGCTTGACTGGGATGCCGTTGAGTACGTACCGGGCCATAAAATTTATGAGTATTTCATTAACTGGGAAGAAAAAAACATTTACCGGATGGGCTACCTGTTTATGGGCGAGTCCAACGAACGGCCGACAGCGCAGCCGCCCCGGGATTTTTACGTTTATTTTCTGCCTCCCTACGGAACGTTAACGGCTGCCGACGAGAAGAAAAATGACGAGGTTTTCTTTAAGTTTAACGGTGACGAGGAGTTTAAGACAAACCTGAAAATGTTTGCGGCTGCCAGGGAAATGGAAATCCTGGCTGCCCAGGCGGATACAAAGAAAATATACAACAAAAAAGCCGAGGAATATAAAAAAGCAGCCAAAAGATGGATAGACGCCAATAAGATTTCCTGCTTTACGGTTACATACAGAGGCGTAACCAGGCAGATCGTTGAGGTTTTGCAGGGGAAACGCCTTCATGACAAAACCTTTAAAGAAATTATCGACACGACATCATCCTTATCGTTATCGGACTATTTTTCCGAGAAATACCCCAGGTATCCCAAATTCCAGGTCCGGGTTACGGAAAAGAATATCCGGGAAGTACTGGGAAGGGGCCTTGATTACATCGCCGGCAGGCAAACCCAGGATGGGGCCTGCCTTCTGGACAGTTTCGGGCTTCTAGCGGAGGGGAAGATTAAACCGGAAAACTCCATGTATGCCATGTATTTTATCAGGCAAATAAACAGCCTGCCACCCAATAACGTGCTGAATGCGGCCGATATTTTCGAAAACCCGTACCAGGATGTGTATTACGACCGGGAATTTAAACTGGGACGGGAATGGATTGTCCTCATTCTGGCCGCTCTGGCTTATAGCGGGCACGTGACCATCCTGGCCGGCAATAATGTGAGGTATGATGCTTCCAACCTGGAGGCCCTGGCTAAAGAAAACTTTATGAACCTGTATGAATTCAAGCATATCGCCAGGCCCAAAGCCCCGGCCATGGCGGAACTGAAAAAGATGTTCAGCATCCTTGGCCTGCCGGAAGGGCTCATCGTCAATCCCAATACCTGGGAGGAAGGGGTTAGAGATCTTTTAAGCAGGAGTAAGAGTGTTTCGGACAGGGCCCTTCACGCCATGCATATTTTGAACGAACATTTCGCCCTGTGGGGAGAACTGCTCATCCCCGAAAACATTATGGAAGATTATAAACAAAAAATCAGAAAGGTGCTGGACTTTGGCAATGCGGTCAACAGCCGGTTCAATTCCCCGGCCAAACTACAGAATTTCGATTATACACTGGACCAGTTGGCCGACATTGAAGAGGGCCTTAGAACTATCCGGACAGTTGAGAAGTACGAAGACCTGAAAAACCAGTGTTCGGCCAATATTGAGTATTTCAGCAAGGTAGAGCTTGTCGTTGATGATGAAGGCTGGAAAAACAAAATCAAGGCGGCAAAAGATAAATTTATTGCTGCCAGGGATGCCCTGCGGACGTCCGCTGACGGGAGTGAACAGGGGACATTAATAAACAGCGAGTTGAATACCCTGAAAGACGAATATATTAGCTATTATATGGAACTGCACGGAAAATACCGGCTGGGTATCAACGAAGGGGCCAGGAAGGGCAAAATCCTGGAAGGGCAGACCATGGCCAATCTGAAAAAACTGGCCCAGATATCCGGCATCCTGTCTGTGGGTAAATTCAACGAAATTGTTGAGAAAGAGCTGTCGCCGCTCAAGGTATGCTATGAGCTCTCCGCAGTGGAGCTTAAACAGAGCCATATTTGTCCCCACTGCCATTTTAAGCCGGCAGACAGAGAAAAGCCCGTCAAGGGCAGCCTGGACATAATTGAGGACAAGCTGGAAAAAATTACTCAGGAATGGACCCGGACGATTTTAACCAGCATTGAGGACCCGTTGGTGGTCCATGATATTCAATACCTGCAACCGGAACAAAAGCGGGTTATAGAAGCATTTTTAGCAGAGAAAAATTTGCCGGCAGTTGTGGACAACCACTTTGTCGATGCGGTGAATACTTTACTGCAGGGCCTGGATAAGGTGGAGGTGGACATCGGCGATTTAATTGAGGTTGTTCTTTCCTGGGGGCCATGTACGGCAGATGACCTGAGAGCCAGGTTTGAGGCGTTGATTGCCAGGTGGTCAGAAGGTAAGGACAGGAGCAGGTTGAGGGTAATTATCAAGAAGTGAACTCAAGGAGGACAGATAAATGAAGCTGACCAAAGAGCATCTGGACAAAGTACGCCACATGGAGGGATTTCCCATCGGCAGGGACGAGGACATTCTTGCCTTATCCCAGCCGCCCTACTATACGGCCTGCCCCAATCCTTTTATTGAAGATTTTATCAAAGAGCACGGCAAGCCCTATGATGAGGCAACGGACAATTACCACCGGGAGCCTTTTGCGGCGGATGTGAGTGAGGGAAAAAACGACCCCATCTACAACGCCCACAGCTACCACACCAAGGTGCCCTATAAAGCCATCATGCGCTATATCCTCCACTACACCGAGCCGGGGGATATTGTTTTTGACGGCTTTTGCGGCACCGGGATGACGGGTGTGGCCGCCCAGATGTGCGGCAACCCCGACCCGGCCTTCAAAATGCAGATCGAGCAGGAAATGCCCTATGTCAAATGGGGGGCCCGGAAAGCCATTCTCAATGACCTGTCCCCGGCGGCCACCTTTATTGCCGCCAATTACAACCTGCCGGTGGATGTGGCGGAGTTTGAGAAGGAGGCGAAAAGAATCCTGGCCGAGTGTGAAAAGGAATGCGGCTGGATGTATGAGACTGTCCACACTGTTGACGGCCAGGTGCAAAAAGACATTTACGGTCAACCCATCATGGGACGGGTCAACTACGTGGTCTGGTCCGATGTGTTTGTGTGCCCCCACTGCTCCAAAGAGATTGTTTTTTGGGAGGCGGCGGTGGATAAAGAAGAGGGCCGGGTGGCTGATCGTTTTCCCTGCCCCCACTGCGGGAGCCAATTGAAAAAAACCGACTGCGAACGGGCCAGGGAGACGGTCTATGATAAGGCTTTAAAGGAAAACCACACTCTGGCCAAACAGGTGCCGGTACTGATTAATTACTCGGTGGGGAAAAAGCGTTTTGAAAAGAAACCCGATGCCTCCGACCTAAGACTGCTGCAGAAGATTGAGGAGATGGACATACCCTATTGGTATCCGACTGACAGGATGCCGGAGGGGTATAATACTGAACAACCCAAGCGTTCCCATGGTACTACTCATGCGCATCATTTCTATACCATACGAAATTTATGGGTGCTTGCAAAATATTATTCTTTAGCATCTAATAGTCAGCTAAAGTTACCTCTGTTGAATTTGTTAACCGGTGTTCGTATGTTTGCTTCGCGAAACACAAAGATCCAGGTAAACAGGTACTTTACTGGTGGGCAGTTCATAAGTTATGTAACAGGTACTTTATATATCCCATCAATTAATGTCGAGAATAACGTTATTAATAGCTTATATAACAGATTGAAGTCACTTTTTCGGACAAATTTGTTTACAAGAATGAATAAATACATTCAGATTTCTACGGGTTCATTGGGGAAAGTATTGGTAAAATCAAATGTTGTGGATTATATTTTTACGGACCCACCTTTTGGTAACAACCTCACGTACTCCGAACTCAATTTCCTCTGGGAAGCCTGGCTCAAGGTGTTTACCAACAACAAACCGGAAGCGGTGGTGAACAAAGTCCAGAAAAAGGGCCTGCCGGAATACCAGGATCTGATGGAGAAATGCTTTGCCGAGTGCTACCGGGTCTTAAAGCCCGGCCGCTGGATGACGGTGGAGTTCCACAACTCCTCCAATGCAGTTTGGAACGCCATCCAGGAGGCCCTCTTACGGGCCGGCTTTGTGGTGGCCGATGTGCGCACCCTGGACAAAAAGCAGGGCAGCTTCAAACAGGTCACCACCACCTCAGCCGTCAAACAGGACCTGGTTATTTCCGCCTACAAGCCCAGAGAGAGCTTCAGGCGTCGTTTCCTGGCCGAGGGGGGAAGCGTTGAGGCGGCCTGGGATTTTGTGCGGCAGCACCTGGAGCAACTGCCGGTGGTGGTGGAAAACAGGGGCAAGCTGGGGGTAATTGCCGAGCGGCAGGCCTACCTGCTCTTTGACCGCATGGTGGCCTACCACGTCGTCAACGGCATCCCCGTCCCCCTGGATGCGGGGGATTTCTACAAAGGCTTAAAGGAAAGGTTTATCGAACGGGACGGCATGTATTTCTTGCCCGGCCAGGTGAATGAATATGATGAGAAGCGCCTGCGGCTGGAAATGGAAGACGTGCAGCTTGCCTTCCACGTCACTGACGAAAGGACAGCCATCCAGTGGCTGTATCGGGAGCTGGCCACGCCTCAGACTTATCAGGAGGTCCAGCCGAAATTTATTCAGGAACTGCACCAGATGAGATATGAGAAAATGCCGGAGTTGCGGGAACTTCTGGAAGAAAACTTCTTGCAGGATGGAGAGGGCCGGTGGTACATTCCAGATGTCAACAAGGCTTCCGACCTGGCCAAGCTCAGGGAGAAACGGCTGTTAAAAGAATTTGACGAATACCTCAAAACTGCCGGTAGGCTGAAGGTGTTCAGGATGGAAGCCATCCGTGCCGGCTTTGACAGGTGCTGGAAACAGCGGGACTTTAAAACCATTGTGGATATCGCCAGACGCCTGCCGGAAAATGTGGTGCAGGAGGACCCGGCGATTCTGATGTATTATGACAACGCGTTGGGTAAAGTGGAAGGATAATTGCGGGGGATGACATGTGTTTGGTATTGGCCGGTGGGTATATGATACGGTTAAAGGCGTGCGGGTGCAGGTGATCGGTAAAGAAGACCTGTGGGGGTATGTTTCCTACCAGGTTTACGAGCCGGTGTCCCAAACCGTTTACCGCATCAGCGGAGAATATCTCAGCTCACAACCGGCAGGGGACTGTTCCGTAGCTTATGTCCGGTATATGGCGGCCCTGGCCAGGGTTAAGCAGGCGCTGGCCGAAAGTATGATTGCCGATCTGAACGAAAGCGTCCTGCCCCTCCCCCACCAGCTTTATGCCCTGAACAGGGCGGTGGCCGGCAAGAACATACGTTATTTGCTGGCCGATGAGGTGGGTTTGGGGAAAACCATTGAAGCGGGACTGATTATCAAAGAGTTGAAGGCCCGGGGCCTGATTAAAAGGGTTTTAATTATCTGCCCCAAAGGGCTGGTGACCCAGTGGCGCCTGGAAATGGAGGACAAGTTCCGGGAGAAGTTTAATATTGTCCTGCCTGAAGATTATGATACCATCAGGAGGCTTTACGGCGCCGCCAATATTTATGAGGCCTTCGACCAGGTGATCAGCCCCATGGATTCCATCAAACCTTTGGAGAAAAGGGCGGGCTGGGACGAAGAAAAAATCCGCCGGTACAATGATGAACGGATTTATGCCATTGTCAACAGCGGGTGGGATTTAATCATCATCGATGAGGCCCACCGGGTGGCCGGCAGCTCCGGCGAGGTGGCCAGGTACAAGATGGCCGGCCTGCTGGCCAAGGCCAGCCCCTACCTGCTGCTATTGAGCGCCACCCCCCACTCGGGGAAGACAGAGCCTTTTCTGCGCCTGCTCAGGCTTTTGGATGAACAGGCTTTCCCCGATTACCGGGCCATTGTGAAAGAACAGGTGGCGCCCTATGTTATCCGTACCGAAAAACGGGAAGCCGTTGATTATGAAGGGAGAAGGTTGTTTAAGGAAAGAAAAACCAGGGTCGTAGAGATCAAGTGGAGTGAAAGGCACAGCCTGCAAAAAGAGCTTTACCGGCTGGTCACCAGGTATGTAGCTCATGGCTACAATAAGGCATTGAAAGAGAAGAAATATTACATAGGTTTTCTGATGGTCCTGATGCAGAGGTTGGTTTCCAGCAGCACCGCAGCTATCCGGGACAGCATCGAAAGGCGGATGGCCGTCCTGAAAAACCAGGAAGCCAAAATGTCCCAGTTGTCCCTGGAAGATTTAGCTGATGTGGATGCCGAAACCGTCCTGGAAGATTTGCTGGCGGTAGCAGCTTTGGATTTAAAATCGGAACTCAAAGAGCTTGAGCATATTTTATCTGTGGCCAGACAGGCGGAACGCCAGTTTCCGGACGCCAAGGCAGAACACCTGCTTGACCTGCTGGACAGGCTTTATGCGGAGGAACCGGGGAGAAAGGTTATTATCTTTACCGAGTTTGTGGCCACGCAGGTTTTTTTACAGGATTTTCTGCAGCGCCGCGGGTATGCCTGCTCAGTTTTGAACGGTTCCATGAGCATTGAGGACAGAAATGCCGTGCTCCGGGAGTTTAAGACAAAGACCGACCTGCTGATTTCCACCGATGCGGGGGGTGAGGGGCTTAACCTCCAGTTTGCCAATGTAGTGATCAATTATGACCTGCCCTGGAATCCCATGAAAATTGAGCAGCGCATCGGCAGGGTGGACAGGATCGGCCAGACCAGGGACGTTTCAGTGTTTAACTATGTACTGGAAGATACCGTGGAAAAGCGGGTCAGAGAAGTCCTGGAAACCAAACTCTCTGTCATCTTTGAGCAGATGGGCATAGATAAAATGCAGGATGTCCTGGATAATGAACTGGCGGAAATTGATTTTACCGATGTTTACATTAAATCCATCGCCGACCCCAAATATGCGGATTACTATATTGACAGGCTGGAATCGGAGATCAGGGAACAAGTGGCCCAGGCCCGGAAAGTCCGGGAACTGATGCAGGATGAAAAAACCTTGGCTGTTGATGCCGTGCCGGATGTGAATAAGGGCAATATAGCAGAACTGCTGCGGCAGATGTACTTAAACTACAAGGACTGGAAAAATGAGGGAATTAATAATTTAGAGCAGTTAACCATTGACCTTAATAATGAAGAGATAAAAGGTCTTATTGAACAGGACCTCTATTGGGATAAAACCTGCGGTGCTTTAATCATTAACCTCCCGGACCTCCCCAATGAAAAGGGGTATTGGTCCCTCTGGGAACTTGGCCTGAGTCCCGATGCACAGGATAAACGCATCATACCTGTTTTTATTAACACTGACGGGGTCCAGCGCCCGGCTTCGGCTAAAAGAATATGGGATGAGCTGATCAAGCCGGACCGGGATATAGAAGTCCTGGGGATTAAGGAGTTAGATGACGGCGAGTATGAAAAAATCTATACCTTGGCCCGGGAGATAGCTTACAATCAGTTTTTGGAACTCAAAACCGGATACGAGGAGCGGAACCAACAGGCTTACAGGAAATACCTTTATGCTTTGGATTTAAGACTGGAAGCGGCTGAGAGGATCGGCATTGAAAACATAAAGAAACGCAGAATTGCATCCATCAGGCAGGAAAAAGAAAAGATTCAGGCTGAGTACGCATATAAAAGCAAATTATGCCCGGTATTTAAACCGGTATTCCTGGCATTTATGGAGTGATGGTATTGTTTGGCGATTATCTGCTGGACAGACTGGCTGTAGATTACGAAAACCAAATCCTTCTGTTTGATGAGGACAATTTTTTCCGGAAAAGCGGGGTCTTACCTGCTGTTCAGAGAAAAGGGTTTGCCGTGGCAGAATATACCGATCCTACGGAATTTCGTTATTTTTATGAGGCAAAGCTGCGGGACAGAAAAGATTTAAAGGTAATCATTCACGTGAGGGATACGGCTCTTTTTGTCCCTTACGATATCAGAAAGCGGTTTTATAATGTAACGGTAAGTTATGTCACCCTTTTTCCCAAACTGGACGCGGTGGAACTAAGGAAGGCCCGCCATATTGACCTGGATTTGTTGTATGTGGCTTACCGGAACTATTTTGGTGGTAATCTGGGGGCCCAGGGTACCAGAGATTTTATCGAAAAAGTGATGTTTTCCAGAGCAAACGCCAATGAATTTGTCCGATTGTTGAGTGCTAAAATTAAGCAGCAGATAGGAGAAACCTTAAATTACCGGGACTGGTTTGCAATTGCCCGGGACTGGGCCAGAATCCGCCTGGTCGTTGACGGTGGCTTTGCCGGGGAGGATATTGATGAATTAGCAAAAGAAATCAATCAGGCTTTCAAGGCATGGATGCTTGCCCATTATCATGAACTGTCGGCCAGCCCCAGTGTTGAAGGTCCTGTTATGGCCCATAAAATAAACGATTATATGCGGGCAAGGAGTCAAAAGATCGCGCTGATTCTTATGGACGGCATGTCGGTGGAAAACTGGCTGACCATTCTCGCCAATACTGAAGATTTTGCTTATGATATTGAATCCGGATACTGTTTTGTTCTGGTGCCAAGTGTTACGGCAATTTCCAGGCAGTCAGTATTTTCGGGTAAGCTTCCGGTAAGTCACAGAGAACCCTTCTCCTTAAAAAATGAGGAAAAGCAGTGGGTAGAGTTCTGGAAAGAAAACGGTTATACAGAAAGGGAAATCTATTTTGGCAAAGGTATGGTGACAGAGATTCCCTACCAGGTTAAAATTGCCGGTATTGTGATTAATTTTATTGATGATTTGATGCACGGGCAGATTCAGGGGCAGCAAGGGATGTACCGGGATATTGCCTCCTGGGCACGGGGCGGGGAATTTAAGAGGCTTGTTGGCAGTTTAATCGGTCAGGGATTTGATGTATATGTTACTTCCGACCACGGGAACATTGAAGCTTTGGGGCAGGGTAAGCCGAAGAGCGAAGGTCTGTTAACTGAGATGACCAGTCTAAGAGCGCGGATATACCAGGATTTTGCCGACACCGATAACACGGAGGAAAATTTTCAGGTTTTCAGGTATCCGGCCTTCTACATGCCTAAAGAGTACCAATACATAATTTGTGAAGAAAATACCGCCTTTGGTACAAAGGGTAAAAGCTATGTTTGTCATGGCGGAATGAGTATTGAAGAAGTTATTGTACCATTTATCAGGATAAAGGATGTGCAACATTATGAGTAAAGCCGTAGTATTTGCTAGACCAATCAAACCGGAATGGCTGGACAAAATTGTTGAGATGCTGCTCTTAGGCCGGAATCGTGATGAGATTAAACAAAGTATGAACGAGTATCTTGCCCGTGATATTGGAAGCGATACCAATTTAAGAAAAACAAGAGAAATCTTAATGAACATATGGGTAGATATTGATGATTGCAACCTGAATTTTCGCGAAAAAGCTTTAGAAGTTTTCAGGAACAGCCATCAGTCTGAACGGATAGCCATTCACTGGGCGATGATGCTGCTGGCCTTTCCTATTTTCCGGGACATATGCACGATTATTGGAAAGTTGGCAGATATGCAGGAAGAGATTTCATTATCGCAGATAAACAGAAGAATATTTGAGATATGGGGAGAGAGAAGCACACTGATTTATGCTGTGCCGCGAAATGTAAAAACTATGAAGGACTGTGGGGTATTGGTACAGCCCAGGCATGGAGTTTATAAAGTTGTTCAGCGTAAAATCAGGAATAAAGATGTTGCCTGTTTGCTGATACAGGCTGTATTCAAGACCAGTGATAAGCTTTACCATAGCTTTTCTCATATAGACAAATACAGGGAATTGTTCCCATTTATAATGGATATCGGGATTGATGACTTGAACCGGCGGGAAATGTTCCGGTTAGACAGAATCGGCGGGGAAACTGTGGTAAGTATTGGCGGTGGCCGGTAATACAAGGAGGTGGGGAACTTGAAGGAATATATCGTAAAAATCAAAACTCTAACCCCTTTGTGGACAGGGAATGCTGAATGTAAGATTGAGAACATCAGAGAGACCGGAATAATAGGCAGCCTCCGATGGTGGTACGAAGCTTTGGTAAGGGGGCTGGGCGGGACGGCCTGCGATCCAACGAAGGACAAAAAAACATACGAAGGAGATAAACACTGCGCTGTATGCGAACTTTTTGGCTGCACCGGCTGGGCGAGGAAATTCAGGCTGGAGATCGAAGAAGGGGATAAAAAAATTGTGCCTGATTTAAGGGTAGGAGCGAGGCAGGATACACAAAACAGAAGGTTCAGAACCTGCGCAGGTATTATGAGTGATAATATCACGCTGAAATTTATTCCCCTCCGTAAAGTGGAAGATGTTGAATGGTGGCTGTTACGGAAAACCATAGAGATAATAGAAAGTTATGGAGCCCTTGGCGGGCGTGCAGCCCAGGGAAATGGAGTGATAGAGGTTCATAAAAACGCAAAAGAGGAAAATAACCTTTTTAAACAGCAATTTCGAACTTTTCATAAGCTTGTAAAAGAAAATCTTGCGGAACAAAGTAAATGTACCAATAAAACCCAAGCAGTCCCAAATTTGAACCCACTTTTTTTTATGGATTTTCAAATTGGGTTTAAAAAGACCATAAGTGATCTGATAAACCAAAATGTTTTCTGGACTAAAAGATCCTGGATTGAATCAAAAAAGGGTTGGAATGATCTGTGGGATAATTATTCTGTTCTTCCTATTGCTTTTCACATTAGAGATGCTATTAAACGGTGTTATGAAAACAATGACAAACGCCATTCCATATTTGGGAAACCAGGCCAAGGCTCAAGGGTTTTCGTCTCACATGGTTACAAAGTCAAAGATGACACTGTGAAAATAAGGGTGTTTGGGTTTGGAGATGAAGAGTTGATGAACATTATTCGAAGTAAAATCAATAATAAAGAAGAACTTAGTAGTAAATTGTTTACGGGCAACACTTATGACCTAATTAAAAACATAACTATGAATAATGCCAAAACTGGAGAGGAGTTAATCAATGAGATAAAGGGGGCTGTGCCTGAATGAGCACAAATGACGGTATATATGATTATTATCTCAATGAATGCACACTAGAATCGTTTGAAGCATGGAAAAAAGCACAGCTTAGTGATGAAAAGAAAAGAAAAAAATTTAACGAAGCAAAAGACAAAGAAAAAATGTGGTTGGAAGATGTGTATATTATTCCATTAGCCAAAAAGAAAAAAGAAATGGTTGAGAGAGCCGAAAAAGAAATCTTTTCTGAATTTTATCCTTCAAGAAATCTACTATCCCATCTTCCGCAAAACACTGTCCTGATAACCGTTTCCTTTACCCTGAAAAAACCTTACATAAGCAAAGGCGAAGGCGAGTTTAACCTTATCAATCCTGACGATACAAATATTACGAACAACCCTATTGTCAGGGACAAGCTTACCGGCCTGCCCATGGTTCGCTCCACGTCGTGGAAAGGGCACCTCAGGTTTGCCGCTGAAAAGGTAAAAAAAGATGCATATGAGGAAAAGATTATAAACCGGCTTTTTGGTCCTGCAGGAGAAGATGGAGAACTGAACAAAGGAAGGCTCCGTTTTTTTCCGACATTCTTTGAAAAAAATGCGGCAAAAGAAGATGTAATAACGCCCCTGTCCAGAGAAAACAGAACCCCTGTTAAAGGGAAGAGCCCTATCAAATTGGAGGTTATACCTAAAGAAACAAAGGGCGAATTACATATCTTGTATTTCCCTTACCCGAAGGGCAGGGATTATCGGGAAGATGAAGTCGGCGAGGATTTAAAATTTTTAAGCAAAGCCCTCGCAGCCATGCTTTTTCAATATGGCTTTTCGGCCAAAAAAACGTCCGGCTTTGGAGTTATCAATTCTTTGAATGAAAGTGATGTATCTGTTTTCCCTGAAAAATATCAGGATTACTTTAAGGTCCTTTACAGCGACAAGAGTGGGCAGGAAGGAGGCGCATAATAGTGGAAAATGCTAGCATGCTGGACGAACTTAAGAATAAGCAGTCCGAAATTTTAAAGGGCGAACTTGCCGCTTTGTTGCATGACATTGGGAAATGCCATCCTAATTTTCTATTGAAACAGTCTTTCGAAGGTGGTGAAGATTTTCCCCATGGAAATATTGATGAATTTCTTGATGCAAACTTTGTTAGTCATGTAATTAAAGACAGTAATTTTAAGTTTTCTTTTCCCGAGGAATGTTCGTCTGATCTGTATTCTATAATAACCAAGCACCACGAAAAAGAGAAAAAATTGAATGATTTAGAGAAAGATTTGGTGATGCTAATTCAAGCCTGTGACAGGATGGATTCGGCTGATGACAAGGGCATAGTAAGAAGAAAGCAGTCTAAGGATAACATAGTTATTGACAGTCCCTTTGGCTGTAGGAAAGAGAGAATAAATATAGACTATTTGCAATATAGCCTTGATCAATTAGTGCAAGAGCTGACAGAAGTATTTAAGAATTACATTGATGGGAGGGAAGGGTTGACCGAATTCCGCAAATCAGTTATGAAAATTGTCAGACCGGCATTTTCAAGGGTTTTGGGGGAAACCAGAATACCCGCCAACGAGGTGACTTTATGGGACCATTCCTACTCCACAGCCTCTTTATATAAATCGGTCCTGTGCAGCATCACGTTAGGTCATGATCCTGAGCCGAATGATGTACAGTGGAGGCTTTTCGGGATCTGTTGGAACGGATACGGTTTTATCGAGACGAGCAAGAAGGTTGCCGACATCCAGCGGCGGAAGGATATTATAGAGGAGTTGAAGGAGAAACTGAAAGAGCTATTGGAAGAAGAGTACCCTATTGGTAACGTAGTCTACGAGGATATAAACGGAGTATACTTTACTTTTCCCACTTTGCCCGGGTCTGACAGCAGAAATGATAACGAAAAAGAAATCGGTTTTGCAAAGGAATGTGCAGAAAAAGTATTAGAGAAATGGCACGAATTAAGTAACGATAGTGGCCTGGAGCTTTTGCCTTTTTTCACTCTCAGTAAAGCCTCACGAAGCCTTACAACCCTTGGAGGAAGCTTGCGGCTAGCTGCGGCTAAAAGAAAAATATCCAAGATAGGTTCCGTTCTTTTTATTGAAGATAAAGACAAAAAGTACTGCGCACATTACCTGGAGAAAGGGAAGCTATTAATTTCATTTTCAGATATTAATGATAGCGGTAAAAGGGATATATGCCCTGTTTGCACGATAAGGAGCAAGCCGGAGAAAAAAGAAATGTGTAATGTATGCTGGAAAAGACGGCAGGGAAGACTGAATGACTGGCTTGCCGGCGATATACAAAACACCATCTGGGTTGATGAAGTGGCTGATAAAAATAACCGTTTCGCATTACTCTCCTTAAGCTTTGGCCTGAATAACTGGCTTGACGGGACAATGGTTAAAACGATATATTCGCAGACCTTTGAGGATTGGTTGAATGACAACAAAAGAAATGAAACTAATGTTGCTAAGCTTGTAAGGTTAGTTAACGCAAATGGTTGGAATTCAAATATCGAACCAACTATAAAAACAGCGCAAGAGCTCATTGAGATAGTAAAAAAGATAGTTGATAAGAAAAAAGATGAAGAGTTTGAAAAGGCTGCTATTATTTTTGATACGTTTTTTAAGGACGTAAATATAGGTAAAAAAAGAATTCAAAACCACTGGAAAAACATTACTTCAAAACTTCCTCAAGATGACCCTCCACATATACTTGCTACCCTGTTTACCAAGAACCCATCTCCGGCGCGTCTGATGCGGATTTGGCGGGAAACAGAAGAGTTTTGGGAGGATGTTATAGCGAAAATAAAACAGTACCCGATGTGGCAAAGGTTAAAATTTAAAGTTGATTGTGCAAATATGTTGCTGAAAGAAAATCATACCTACATATTAAAATTCAATAATCTTAACCCCGATACGATCCTTGTTTGCTATACCGGTGACGGTACTTTTATAACTATTGAGACTTTGGAGAAGTTTAAGGCCAAAAGGTTGAACGGTTTAGTTGCCGTACAGGAGACTCTGAGGAATGACGGGTTCAATTTTATTGCCCTGGAAAATGAACCTGAAACTAACTTATTAAAATCTGACAACAGCCAATATATAAAAGCACAGGAGATAATCACCGAAGATTACCATCCCTTCATTGAAATAATCCATACCCCACTGATGTTTCAGGTAATCGTTTCTGCCTGTGATGCCGGAAGGATTCTTGATATGATAATCTCCCTTTATAACGAGAGGTTTGCCAAGGTTATCGGGAAACTGCCATTAAACGCTTCGTTGCTTGTGGCAAACAGGAAATTCCCCCTGTATATCATGCTTGAAGCTTCAAGGAGAGCTATGCAGGACAGTGAGTTTGAGAAGCAGGAAACTATGGATGCCTGGTGGGATATAGGAAATTTGAGAAACGAAGATTTTTACCGTTATTACCCCAAAAGAAAGCTTGAGGATGATAACGGCTATACCCTCGATGATCTAGAGCCAATATCTAAAGGAAAGCCTTTTGCCTTGTACCCGGGTTACTTTGATTTTGAGCTGCTTCGCGGAACCGAAGACAGGCACAGGATTGTGTATGGCATTGATAAAAAGCGTGTGGGCGGGGACTTTAGGCTGTTTTCCGGGAGGCCGTATTACCTGTATCAATTCAACCAGATGGTTGATTTATGGGAGATATTAAAAAACAACCTCTCATCCACCCAGATTAACTTTGTTGAAAAGGCTCTTACCGAGAAGATAAGGGAATGGCGGGACGTTGAAGACCCTGCTAAAAAATGCGTGTTCAGGAATTATGCCGAGGCGGTATTAAGAGACGCATTCGCGGAAAGTTGGGACAAACTACGCGCAGAGACGCGGTTTTTCTTACTTGAATCGGTAGAAAACAAACTTCTATTTGATACCATTTTGCTTTTCAGGCATGTGATAAAAGAAAATTAAGGGAGGTATGTGAAAATGGGTAATGGAAATATAAATGCACCGAAAAAATATTTTGCCCTGACCCTTGACCCGGTCCATGTCGGCGCCGGAGGCCACCGGTTGGGAAGTGTAGACAACACAATAGTAAGAGAACCGGCCACCGACGTACCAAAGATTCCCGGAACTTCCCTAGCGGGAGCCATTAAGGAGTATGTAACAATATATTATCTGGAAAAAAATAATGCACATATACGGGAAGAAGCTGAAAAAGAGGCGGAAAAGTACTTCGGTACTGAAAAAAAACAGGGCTTGCTGCGCTTTTATGACGGACAGATTGTTTTGTTCCCTGTGCAGTCAATAAAGGGTACTGTTTGGGTCACTACAAAAGACTTGCTGGATTACTGGGTAAACTCTGCAAATCCTGCGCAATCTGATGAAAAGACATTGAAACTTCCCGAAGACTTAGGAAATAATGCTTACATTTTGAAATGGGATAGTGAGAATAAAATCAATGAAAATGAAGGAATCAATTTAGGCTGGCTTTTGCTAAATGTTAACAATGCAACCGGTGGAAAGGTTTCGTTACCTGACAATCTCAATAAGTGGATAAAAAGAATCGTGGTGGTTTCTGACAAACTCTTTTCTCATCTTGTGAATGACAACCTTGAGGTAAGGACGTCAGTAAAGATTGACTCTGCCACAGGCGCGGCGAAAGATGGAGCGCTTTTTACTTATGAGGCCATACCGAGAGGGACGGTCCTTGCCTTTGAGGTGTATAAGGACTGGCGCAGGTCAGAAGACGGGACCGGTAACGATGCAAAGGCTGAAAAGGCCAAAGACGAATTAACGGGCAGCCCAGGAAGCGGCGGAAGAACTGACGATATAGACCAGGCTCTGGAGAAGGCATTTAAGTATCTGGAGCTGTTGGGCATAGGCGGAATGGGTACCAGAGGTTTTGGGCGGATAAAGGTCTATCAGGTAGAAGATGGGAAAGAAACAGGGAGTCAGAACAGTACCGGCGTGTAACTCTGATATCGAAAGGGCGGTGGAGCTGATGGTCAATCTTGACTATTATTGTATGAAGAACGGGCAGAAAATTGGCACAAGCAATGACAAAAATTGTGAAAACAATTTGCGAAAAGCTTTAGGGGTGCTTAAAGAAGACGGTGTCTATGCGATGTTTTTGTGGTTGCAAGATAAAGATAAAACCATTGTCAATAGAATTGTGTTATTTTTAAACGAAGACAAAATCAGAGAATTGTTTTTAGGAAAAAATTTTTCTAATGATTTTAACGTTCTTTGCGGAGAGCTTCAGGAAATTGCCTGTGACCTTGATAGGCTTTTGCTGATGAAAAAGCTATTAGAGCGCACCCTTGTTTATGCTCTGTACCATGCCAAGGGCAGCCAGGAACAACGGAGGTGAAAACAGGGATGTGGACGAAATTGGAACTGGTGTTTGAGCTGGAAAGCCCCTTGCATATTGGCTATCTGCCTTCAAAGGGCAGCGTGGTTGCTTCCACAAGACGATATGTGCCGGGTAGAAACTTATGGGGAGTGCTGACAAAGAGGGCTACTGAATATTTGTTTGGCCAACCTAATGGGAAAAATTACAGAGATGTGGGTCGAGAAATTAAGAACAACTTCAGATTTTCCTATTTTTACATTTTCGACGGAGAGACAGTGTATTATCCCTGCTTCGGTGAAGAAGGACTGACTTATGGTGACAAAATAAAAATATCGGCGCCAGAGTTTGATTACAGGTTTATCGGGAGCAGGGCAGTGACAGCCATTAATGGCAAAACAGGCGCTGCGAAAAATGAAAGCCTGCACGAAATCGAGTTTATCAAACATGTATATAAGAATAGTAAAGGCAAGATAAAAAATACCCGGATTATCGGGGCTTGCTGGGTAAGAGATTCACTTCAGTTGTCTTCGGAGAACGGAAAAGTAAAGATAGAAATAAAAAATGATGGTATATTTGTAGACAGTTGTAATCTGTTGGACGGTCTTATTATTGGAGGTGAGCAGAATTACGGTTTTGGCAGGATTAAGCTATGCGATAAAATAAAGAAGACAGAAGACGAAGGAAGGCTACCGCTTAAATTTGAGGCTGACGGTGAAGTTAAAATCATAATGGAAGAGAACAAGCCTTTGCTTTCTCATGTTTTGATCAATGATGAGTTGGTTGATAGAATCATGTCTTTCAGCGGGGACATTGAGCTGATAAGCGGCAGAGCGTACATAAAAGAACAGCAGGATTCCGAAGCGAATACAATAAATACCAGGGCAGGTGATAGGTTGCAAAACCCCGGCAGAGAAATTTTAAAACCGGTATATTGTTTTTCACCAGGTACTGTTTTTCATGATTTTAAGCAAGGGTTCCCAGATTTAATGTTAAAGTACGACGGCACATTAAACCGCCGATAACTGGATAAGGAAAAGGAAGATGATGAAAGCTTGCGCTAAGCAATAAACTGCCCGGCTGTTAATGTCCATCGAAAAGTTGACCACCCCGACAGGACGTCCGGAGCCGCCGTGTGGCACGGATCCACCATCTGCAACCTTTCTTGATACTAAAGATTAATTGTAGTAAAATAAGAATATGATAAGCATATTATATTGCTACTTCAGGGGCGTTTTGATGCATATAAAACCATCTGCGGCAATACGCAAAAACTATAACGAAATATCCATGCTCTGCAAGACTACTGAAGAGCCTGTTTTTCTGACTAAAAACGGCGAGGGTGATTTAGTGGTTATGGATATTGAAACCTTTTCCCGGCGTGAAAGCATGCTGAGGTTGCGGGAACAGCTGGTTGCGGCCGAAGAGGACAGATTGGCGGGTAAAAAGGGCTTTTCTATCGGAGAAGTGGATGAGATGATGAAAAAAGCCATTAAGGAGGCTGCCGATGAGCAGCGCGGATAAACGGTATCATGTCATTATCTCGGAAAGAGCGGGAGAAATACCGGTGCAGCATGCCCGCTTTTTAGCACAGGTCAGCCCCCAGGCTGCCGACAAGCTGAGGATGGATATCATTGAGGCCGCAAAATCCCTGCAAAAGTTTCCGGAACGCGGCTCCTGGCTTACCGATCCGCTGTTACCCGCAAACAACAAACGGCTATGGAGATTTGGTGATCATGAGCACGGAAACCTACAACCGGGAAATGGCCAGGGTAGATTTATATAAAAAACTGGCGGAAGCGGAGGGAATAACTACTAACCATTTAAGGGGGACGTACAAAATGAAAAAATTCCCTAGCTCTTTGTTTGTTCCGAAGTCGGTTCTGAGGGCTCAAGGTAATTGTTTTGCGGCTTGGTGTCATATAACGAAGGGTGACCTAATTTTGCGGCTACGGCAGTTGTCACAAGTCCGTATACAGCGTGACTGAGCATGTAAGA
>DYZU01000020.1 GCA_022735835.1 Thermincola sp.
GAACCTTCCGCTCTAAAGAGCTGAGGATTTCTCCCATTTTTTCCTCTATATCATCAAACTCTTCCCTGCTGATGATCAGTTCTTCGGGGTCAGTAATCTTCGATCCTGAAATAACATCCAGCAGGGTACGGTCAGAATCTTCGTCATAAATCGGCTTGTTCAGAGAAACGTAAGAGTTCAGAGGGATGTGTTTCTGGCGGGTCGCTGTCTTGATGGCTGTAATGATTTGGCGGGTGATACAGAGTTCCGCGAAAGCCCTGAATGATGACAGCTTGTCCGATTTAAAGTCGCGGATTGCTTTGTAAAGGCCGATCATTCCTTCCTGGATAATGTCTTCCCTATCGGCACCGATTAAAAAATAAGACCGAGCTTTAGCACGCACAAAGTTTTTATACTTATTGATAAGGTGCTCCAGGGCACCGTCGTCACCGTCCTTGGCAAACTCCACGATATCCTCGTCCAACATCACATCATAGGTGTCAAAGACTTCCCTTTGTGCACTAAGACTCATTAAAAAATCGCCTCCGCTCCGCTTTTATAAAGTACCCGAAACAACCATCCTGCCTCCGAACCGAGAGCCCATATTAAATTTTTATTCAAGCACGCCGCTCCACAAATAGATATCCGGTTGTTTACCACCGGAATTAATTTTTGTATCCTAAATAAAAAGAAACGGCTTGCTAATTTACATAACCTATTATACCCAAAGCATTATCTCCCGTCAAGGAGGCAACACAAAAAATGGGCAAAAAACGGCGTTTCCGGCCAAATTCGCAATATTCTATTTTTGCCGACGGATTTTTTCGAGAGTCTCCCGGATATCATCTTTTAAATACCCCTGTAATTTCCTTTCGCCGTCCATGAGCGTTCCAAAATACTCTTCAGCCTGTTTCTTCCAGGCCTTGACTTCCTGTTCCAACTCTCTGGCCGATAAACGAGCGGCCCCTTTTCCGAAAACCATCCGCTGTTGTACCCAGTCGGAAGTAGCCACCGTGACCCGGCGATCTTCTCCTATCTGCCCGACCAGCTTTTCAATGACCATGTCAGCAGTTTCACCTTCAGCGGTGTAAACCACTTCAACTCCGTTGACCGTTTCCCTGGAACCGGCGCTTCCCTTGACCAAATGGGCATCAAAGACAATAACAACATCTATGCCCTTGACAGCCCGGTAATCTCCCAGTATCTCCACCAGTTTGACCCTGGCATGCTCCAGGTCCACAGCCACGGTCTTTTTTAAGCTGGCCCACGCGTGCAGTATATTGTAACCGTCAACGATAAGAATATCCTCCATCTCGTTATTCCTTTTCTTTTCGCCTCAATATTTCATAACACAAAACAGCGGCTGCCACCGAAACATTCAGTGAAGAAATATTTCCTTTCATGGGAATCCGCACCAGAAAATCGCATTTTTCTTTCAGCAGCCTCCCTATACCTTTCCCTTCGCTGCCCACAACACATGCCAGCGGGCCTGACAGGTTTTCATTATGCCACAGAATCTCTCCGTTCATATCGGCGCCTACCACCCAGCAGCCCTCTTTTTTCAGTGCTTCCAGGGCCTGGGCCAGATTGGCTACCCTGGCCACCGGCACATATTCGACAGCTCCGGCCGACGCCTTGACCACCGCCGGGGTTAGGCCAACCGCCCTGTGTTTGGGGATTATCACCCCATGAACGCCTGCTGCATCGGCCGTCCTCAAGATTGCCCCCAGATTATGGGGGTCCTCGATCCTATCCAGCACCAGGATAAAGGGCTCTTCTCCCCTCTCCCGGGCTCGGTTCAAAATATCATCTATTTCCACATACTGCCGGGCAGGCACAAGAGCAACCACGCCCTGATGGTCGGTTTCATTGACCAGGGTATTCAGGTAGTGTCGTTCCACTTCCTGGACGGGAACCTTCCGCTCCCTGGCCCGGGCGATGATTTCAACCACTGAACCTTTGCCGGCGCCCCTTGCCACCAAAAGCTTGTGAATAGGAGTCCCCTTTTTCAAAGCCTCCAAAACCGGATTTCTGCCCGCGATATAATCAGCCATTTTTCTTTATCCTCCCGCAGGACATCTTACCTTCAGGGCAGGTTCCCCGCACGGTACAGGCAGGGCCGGCTTTGGCAAACAGGAGCGGGGCCACTTTTTTCACTTCCGCCAGCATCAGGTTGGCCAAGCTGCGTATTTCCCACTGGGCCCTGGCACAGCACCTGTGTTCGAAAAAATTATACAGCGAGCGGCAGTTGAACGTCAGCACCATCTTGGTCTCACAGGCATTGGGCAGGACATACCTGGCATCTTCCTGGTGAACCATAGAGGCCAGCTGTTTATATGCGGCCCGGACCTCGTCCATCGTTTTCCGGTACAGTTCCAGGGCAGCCGGGTCCTGTTCGATGGAAGGAGGAACAATGTATGCAAATTCCTCGAGCCTCACATAGCGCTGAGATTGCTGGGAATAGGACGCTATCCTGTGCCGCACCAGCTGGTGTGTCATGGCCCTGCTGACCCCCTCCACGGCAAAGGTGAAGGAAACATGTTCCGTGGGGGACCAGTGCCCCAGTTCCACCAACATTTCCAGCAATCGCTCGATATCCTGTTCAGTGAAATCATCCATTATTTTCCCGGCTCCAACCGGGGAATAACACAGCCGGGCGGCAGCGGCTACAGTCCGGTCAGGGTCGGGGGTGTGGTTAATCAGTTTAACCTTCATTATTTTTCCCCTTCCTCCGCAGACAATATTATGCTGCGGCCGATTTCAAATATTTCTTCGATCCGGTCTTCCCGGCCCGCCAGATAAAGGTACCCGATGAGGGATTCAAAAGCTGTCCCATGCCGGTAGTTAATCATTGAGATATTCTTCGGAGCGGAACCTGATTTGGCATTTCTTCCTCTTCTGACAACAGCGGCCTCATCCTCGGACAGTTTTTCCGCCAGAGCGTGCAGCATACGGGCCTGCGTGGCCGCATTGACAAATTTGACTGCTTGCTTGTGCAGCGCATCGACTTTGACGAAACCGGATGCCACCAGGTATTTCCTGACATACAACTCATAGACCGCATCCCCGATGTATGCAAGGACAAGGGCAGGCAGGCTTCCGGGGTTCTTCAGCCCTAAATCCTTTTTCATAAAACAGAAAGCCTCCGTCATTTGCTCTTTTTCCAGCGCACTCCCTGGGGAGTGTCTTCCAGGATAATGCCAATTTCCGAGAGTTTGTTTCTGATAGCGTCTGCGGTGGCCCAGTCCTTTTTGGAGCGGGCCTCCTGGCGAACTTCGATGATAAGTGCCATCAGCTTTTCCAACAATTGAGCCGATTCATCCTTGTTCACCGCTTCCCTCCGTTCAAATAAACCCAACACTTCGCTCAGTTTCAAGAACTTGTCCCTGACCTGCTCCAATATCTCTCTTACACTCTCCGGCAAAGGCTTGCCGGCATGTTCGGCCATGGCCTTGCCGAAAGCGTTGGTCTCCCGGGCCAGGTCAAACAGGCTGGCTACAGCCAGCGCGGTATTGAAATCATCATCCATGGCTTCCCGGAAATCTCTTTCGGCTTTCTCCAAGCCCTTGTGTAATTGAACAATTTCCCGCTCCATCGAAACATCCGACTGGCCGTAAGAAACACTGTGCAACAGGGCCTCCACGTTGTCAAGAGCATTATGGAGCCGAGCCAGGCTTTTTTTATTCATCTCCAGTTTCGTATCATCGAAATCCAACGGGCTGCGGTAATGGGTTGACAAGATATAAAATCTTACCACTTCCGGGTCGTACTTGGCCAATATCTCTCTAACCGTAAAGAAGTTGCCCAGTGATTTGGACATCTTTTCCTCATTAACGGTAATAAACCCGTTGTGCATCCAGTACCTGGCGAAAGGCCCGCACCCGGCACATGCCTCGGCCTGGGCGATTTCGTTCTCGTGGTGAGGAAAGATGAGGTCAAATCCTCCCCCGTGAATGTCAAAACCCATGCCCAAGTACTTGTTGGCCATAGCCGAGCATTCAATGTGCCAACCGGGGCGTCCTTTGCCCCACGGGCTGTTCCAGGAAGGTTCGCCGGGTTTGGCCGCTTTCCAAAGGGCAAAATCCATGGGGTGATTTTTCCGTTCATCCACATCGATCCTGGCCCCGGCCATCATATCCTCCAGTTTCCGGCCGGAAAGCTTGCCGTATCCAGAAAATTTACTCACCGAGAAATAAACGTCCCCGTCTACCACATATGCGTATCCGTTGTCAATAATTTTTTGAATCATTTCAATTATTTCCGGCAGGTGTTCACTAACCCTGGGATGCTTGGTGGCCGGCCTTACCCCCAGGGCTCCCGCATCCCGGTAATATTCCTTTATATATCTCTCGGCCAGGGCCAGGGGGTCAGCGTCCTCCTCCCGGGCCCGGTTAATTATTTTGTCATCTATATCGGTAAAGTTTTGCACATAATTTACTTCGAACCCGGAATACTCAAAGTATCTGCGAACCGTATCAAACACAATGAGGGGTCTGGCATTGCCCAGGTGAATGAGGTCATAGGTAGTCGGCCCGCATACGTACATATCCACTTTACCGGGTTGACGCGGGATAAATTCCTCTTTCCGGTTGTTTAAGGTGTTATAAATTTTTATTGTCATTTCCGGGCCTCCTCCAGATGTTCAATTCTTGTCTCAATGCGCCCCAGCTTGCGCTGCAGGCAGAGAATCATTTCGGCAACCGGGTCCGGCAGGTCTTCATGGTGCAGGTCAATTATTGAATCCACCTCGACGTCGGCAATATTGACCCCGTCCCTGACAACTACCTTGCCCGGGATTCCGACAACGGTGGTATTTGGCGGGACATCCCTGAGTACCACTGAACCGGCGCCGATTTTTACATTGTCACCTATTTTTATGTTCCCCAGAACCTTCGCTCCGGCGCTGATCACCACGTTATTGCCCACCGTGGGATGCCGTTTGCCTTTCTCTTTTCCGGTTCCTCCCAACGTTACTCCCTGGTATATAGTAACATTGTTACCGACTTCGGCGGTTTCTCCGATCACCACACCGGTACCGTGATCAATAAACAGCCCTTCTCCGATTTTTGCCCCCGGGTGTATTTCTATCCCTGTCAAAAAGCGGGAAAACTGCGAAACCAATCTGGGCAGAAGGATCAGCCCTTTTTTATACAGGTAGTGAGCCAGGCGGTGAAACAGAATGGCATGAAGTCCGGGATAGCAGAGCAAGACCTCCCAAAAACTTCTGGCAGCCGGGTCACGTTCAAAAATGACCTGGATGTCTTTCCGGATTCTGTTGAACACAGTTGGACACCTCCTTAGCGGATAAACAGTAAATGAAAAAACGCTAAGCCTGTCCCTCTACGGTCTGGGCCAGCCGAACCAAAATCCTGTCCCTGCCCAGGATGGGAATGATATAATAGAGCTCCGGACCGTGGGTTTTGCCGGTCAAGGCCACCCTTATCGGCATATATACCTTTTTCCCTCCCAGTTTCAGTTGCTTCGTCAGGGCTTTCAGCATATCCCTTGTGTTTTCGGGAGTTATTTCTTCCATTTCAGCTATCTTCTGCCTGAAAGCAGCCATTACCGCCGGTACGCTCTCGTCCTTCAGGACACCCAGAGCCTCATCGTTTTCCATGGTAACCCGGTCATCAAAATAAATTCCCACATGGTCGGTTATCTGGGCCACAAAAGCCAGGTACTCCTGCACGGATGCAACCACCATTTTCAGCCAGTCATAAGTTTCAGGGGTAACGTCACCTGTAACGAAACCCGCCTGGCGCAAAAACGGGATAGCCAGATCAGTGATCCTCTCAACAGAACTTTTTCTAATATAGTGCCCGTTCAACCAGTTTAATTTGTCAATATCGAAAACTGCCGGGTTTTTGGCAACCCTGTCCAGAGAAAACTGCTCAACCAGTTCTTCCAGGGTAAAGATTTCTTCTTCACCGACCGGAGACCATCCCAGTAAAACCAAAAAGTTTACCAGGGCTTCGGGCAAATACCCCTGGCCCTTATATGCTTCGATGGACGTAGCCCCGTGCCGTTTACTCATTTTGCTCCGGTCCCTGCCCAGAATCAAGGACACATGGGCAAAAGCGGGGGGAGTAAAATTGAGAGCCCTGTACAACATTAACTGCCGGGGTGTATTGGACAGGTGTTCTTCACCCCTGACCACATGGGTTATCCCCATCAGGGCGTCATCGAGGACCACGGCAAAATTATAGGTAGGTATACCGTCAGATTTTACAATTACAAAGTCTCCTATGCCGTTACTTTCAAAAACAACGTTTCCCCTGACCAAATCCTCCACAACAATGTTTTCATTATCAGGCACCCTGAACCGGATGGTCTTTTTCCGGCCTTCAGCTTCGAACTTACGCCTGTCCTCTTCTGATAAGTCCCGGCACCGGCCAAGGTAGCGGGGCATTTCGCCTCTCGCCAGGCAGGCCTGCCTTTCCGCCTCCAGCTCTTCCTCAGTACAATAACAATAATAAGCCTGTCCCTCCGAAAGAAGCTTTTGGGCCGCTTCCGTATAAATGTTTAGCCTTTCTGTTTGCCTGTACGGGCCATGCTCCCCGCCTTTGCGTATTCCTTCATCCCAGTCCAGGCCAAGCCAAAGCAAGGCATCGAGAATATTCTCTTCAGATTCCCGGCTTGACCTCTCCAGGTCTGTGTCTTCAATTCTTACAATCATTCGGCCACCGTACTTTTTGGCCAGCAACCAGTTAAAAAGCGCCGAACGCGCTCCCCCTATATGCAAAGGCCCTGTCGGGCTGGGCGCAAACCTCACTCTCACGGAACCGTTCATGAAGAAACCTCCTTGCTCAGATGGGCAAATCCTAACACATTATACCACTGTTGATGCGCGGGAAGCAACCAAATTAGTAAAAAGCCCTTATTTCTGATATGAAATAAAGGCCCAAAGGTCTTTTCAGTATTTTAACATTGTTCTTATCTAATCACAAGTATTCTCTGGGTTTAACCCTCGCCCAGGATCAGCGCCCTTACCTGCTGGACTATGCGGTTTATAGCTTCCAGGAAACGCCGGAACCAGCTTTTAAGTTCCGGTTTTTTACTGATAGTTCTTTCCACCTCAGCCCGCAGACTTCCCAGCTGGCCGGTAATGTCCTGGACACTAAGGTTCAACCCGCCTATCTTCTGCATTAACGCAGTGATGTCTTCAATTTGCCGGCTGCTCAGGTTTATATTGAGGTCTCCTGCCACGTTGATAATTATTTGCCTGATTCTGTCCGGTTGTTTCGCCCGCTCCGCAATAACTCTTTCCTTGACCAGCCGTATTAACCTGACAGCTTTCTCTTTTCCGATCTCCTGTCCCAGATTGCCTGTCTGGACGAGTTCCTCGTTGGCGACCCTTTTGGGCCGGTCGCCCAGCGATGTGCCTGTGGCCTTCTCGACCGCCTTAAATATTCCCGTAAGGGCGGCGGTCCCGGAAACGGGAAACGGCGCTGCCACCACTACCCGCGCGTCTTTGACGCCCCCCGTCACCAAAGCATTGGCATACATGTCAGTTGTAACCCACGTTATGTTCCGGGTTTCCACCCGTATCCCCTGCCCCGCAGGAAGCATTTCCACCATAGCCGAAGAAATCGCCCTGGTCCCAAGAACATCGTCAGGGACCAGACCTTCCAGGTACTTCCTTTCTTCTGAATTTGTAACAGTGACAACAGGGGCCTCCGCCTCTGCCAGGTTCACCCCCAATTCGGATGCCACCACACTCTTCTGGGCCCGGGTCAAGTCAGCGCCGAAAGTAATTACCCGTGAATAAGCGGCAGAAACAACAGTTGTAGAAAACAGTACCAAAAAAATTGCAGCAAACAAACAAAAATTCTTCTTTTTCAGCATAACCGCCCCCTTTTTCAGTTTGTCAAAAATAAAGCAGGGCTCAAACCCCGCATTTAGTCTACCTGCTCAAATAATGCCTCAAAATCCGGGTTTTTATACGCGAGAAAAGCCGTTGACCCCGCCAACGGCTTTGCCAAATATTTTGCTTTTTCCAAATATGTCACTCTAATGATTTCTTTAAGGCCGCTACCCGTCTCTCGGCATCCTCCAGGATCATATTGACGTATTTCGGATTGTGGACCCCCTTGCTTTTGTCTGACTTAACAATGGTGACGTTGGTATAAGAAATTTCGTATTCCTTCTTCAGCTTGCCGACATCTTGACCCTTTTCTTTTGCCAGGTCCAGTTGTTTCTTTATTTCTTGCAGGTCACCTAGCAGTTTTTGGGTCCTTTCCTCCGTAGCCTTTTGCAGGATATCCACCTCGGCAGCGAATGCCTCCCGTTTTTTGTTTTGGTGACACATCATACAGATGGCGCCGCGGCGCTCCTTTTTCGCTTCACTTGGCGTTAAGGCTCTGAATTCGTGGCTTTTGTTAGGCATATGGCAGTCCGAACAGGCAACACCTTTTTCGTACTTAGAGTTGGGGGTTTTTGGTATATCTATGGCCCCCTCCCCCAGAAAAACCTGGGCCTGGCTGTGGCGGACCTCTTTACCCGGTTCTATTTTGCCTGCAGTATGACACCGGGTACACAGCTGAACCCTGTCCCCGATAACCAGAACGAGACGGGCGGAAGTCATCTTATGACACATAATACAGGTGATGCCGTTCTTCATGTTTGAAACCGGCAGTTTGTGACCGTTATTATAAAAATAATCGGCCGAGTGACACGAGTAACAGACTTCTTCCGCGTTATCAGCCTGCGCTAGGGATTCGGCAGCTTTGGCGTGGCTGCTGGCCTCCCATTGTTCAATGAGAGGGGCGTGAACGTCTGTGGTCCGGTTGGTCCCATTGGCAACATCCAACCCGGCTCTGGCATAATCCAAATCGTTGTTGCCTTCTTTGAGAAAAAACAAGATAACCCCTGTAATCAAAAGAGATAATACAGCAGCCGTTAATATAATCGCTCTGTTTTTTTCCATGGAAACCAACCTTCCCATCCGGCTTTTACGTCCTGTAGGACTTTCTTATAATTATACCGCAAGTTATGACCTGTGGAAAGAAAACTATCGGCATTCTACCTTTCGGATTGTTGGACAAAACTCACATTTGCGGGTTTCTGTTTTAAATCTTTCAACAACGCCAATTCCATGGGATAACTCAAAACCTGAGTCACAAACTGGCCGGGAGCGGGGTCCGTATATTCATATAATATCCTGAGCCGGGCCGGCCCTTTTTCAGCCTCATCCAAATAGACGCCGGTAATACGGACACCATACCCTCCCGTGGGCTTCTGGCCCCTGGTCAACAGGACCCAGAAGTTCCCTCCCTCTTCATATACCCCGGCAGTTTCCCTGGTTTTGTTCTTTTCCGCCGCGTCCCTCAGCCCGGGTGGCGCCTGGTTTATATCGTAAGATTCAAAAGCGATCCGGCGCGGTTTTAACTGATTGCCAGCGTTATCCGACGGCAGTGAATTTTTAGTTTTTTTCCCGCTGCAGCCGCTGCCGGTGACCAGCATGAGACACAGAAAAGGTATAATCCAGTTGCGCAAAGTTAACCCTCCTCCAGGGCAACTACCGCATATGCGGCAATCCCCTCACCTGTCCCGGTGAAGCCCAATCCTTCGGTGGTAGTTGCCTTTACATTCACCTGTGAAGGCGATATTTTAAGCCTGGCGGCCAAAGTGCCCGCCATCCGGTCTATATAAGGAGCGAGTTTCGGTTTCTGAGCCACAATAATACTGTCAATGTTTTGAATGGTGTACCCCGCATCACTAATCATGGTGGCTACGCGTTCCAGCAGGTACAGGCTGGAGATTCCTTTGTACTGCGGGTCTGTGTCAGGGAAATGCCTTCCTATATCTCCCTGGCCGGCGGCTCCCAGCAACGCATCCATAATTGCGTGGGTTAAAACATCAGCATCGGAATGCCCGGCCAATCCCTTTTCAAAAGGAATCTTTACTCCTCCAAGGACCAGTTCCCTTCCGTTAACCAGTTTGTGGACATCATACCCGATCCCGCATCTCACCGGCTCTCCCTCCTCTCCAGGATCGCTTCGGCAATTATAAGATCTTCAGGGGTTGTAAGCTTAATATTTTCGTACAAACCCGGAACAATTTTGACAGGCTGCCCCAGCCGCTCAATCAAGGCGGCGTCGTCGGTCCCGTAAAATCCCCTCGCCCTGGCTTCCAGGTGAGCCCTCTTTAACATTTTCAGCTCGAACGCCTGGGGAGTCTGAATATTCCACAGCCTTTCCCTCGGCAGTGTTTCAGTGATATAGCCTTCCGGGTCGGTCCTCTTAATTGTGTCCTTAACCGGAACACCGGCGACCGCAGCGCCGGTAATTCTGACTTCTTCCGCCACCCGGGCCACCAATTCGGCAGTCGCCAGCGGCCTGGCTCCGTCATGGACCATCACATAACGGCAATCATCAGATATGTTGGATAACCCGGAGTAAACCGAGTCCTGGCGCTCCTTCCCTCCGGTAACAACAACAGTCGGTTTGGTAATCCGGTAATTAGATATAATCTCCTTCCGGTAATAATCTTCTTCGCCGGGAGCGCAAACAAGAACGATGTCGCTGATTACCCCGGCAGCCTGAAAAATTCTCAAGGTATGCACTATAACAGGCATACCTTGCAGAAGTATAAACTGTTTGTTCACGCGGTTCTTCATTCGCTTTCCCTGGCCGGCGGCCGGAATTATAACCGGAAACCTATCCAATTTCGTTCACCTCTTCATAAGAGGGCTGCATGTCATGGTCTTGGTCGGTAACTTTATTTTCCCCGATTTTAAACTTGGCGAAAATCATCCTCCCGGCCGCGGTTTGCAGCACACTGGTTACCACAACTCCGATTGTCTGGCCGATAAACCTTTTCCCGCCGTCCACCACAATCATTGTCCCATCGTCCAGATATGCAACACCCTGGCCGGATTCCTTGCCGTCCCTGATAATCTGAACAGTCATCTCTTCCCCCGGCAGGACTACAGGTTTCACGGCATTGGCAAGTTCGTTAATATTAAGAACTTTCACTCCCTGAAGCTCCGCAACCTTGTTCAGATTATAATCGTTCGTAATAATGTGGGCATTTAACGTCTGAGCCAGCTTAATCAGTTTACTGTCAACTTCCGACAATTCTTCAAAATCCTTTTCGTAGACCTGGACCATAACGTCCAACTCTTTCCTGATTTTATTTAAAATGTCAAGTCCTCTGCGTCCCCGGTTCCTCTTGAGAAGGTCTGATGAGTCGGCAATGTGCCGCAATTCTTCCAGGACAAAACCGGGAATAATCAGTATTCCTTCGATAAACCCGCTTTTGCATATATCCGCTATCCGGCCGTCGATAATTACACTGGTATCAAGGATCTTATTGGTGTACAGCGGTTTATTTGTTGATTTGGTGGGCTTATCTTTACCGAAGCGGGGGAGAAAGCCGAGCAGTTCTTCCTTCCGCTTCATACCCACACTGACACCCAGATAACCTAACATCAAAGTAACAGCAATTTTCAGGAATCCGCCAATCCACACCCAGGGCAGCCATGAAATGGCGGTGCCTAATAAAGTAGCTATTATAAGTCCGATTATTAAACCAATGGCACCACCTACAATCTCCTGGATCGTCATCCTGTTGAGCAACTGCTCCAGCCAGGAAGTAATCTGCACTACTCTTTCAACGATACCCGGTGCCAAAACAACCCCCAGAATTCCGCCCAGGGCGGTAATAATACCAATCACCCCATAGCGCATCGCGGGAGTATCAATAACAAATCCGGCAATCCTGCCCGGAAAAGGAAGGTAATAAAAACTTAAACCAAAGCCGGCGCCAGCAAATAGAATAATCAAAATAACGCGTAGAACCCTGCGAAACATAGTAATATCACCTCCTTCCCGCAATTAATAGCTTATGAATCTATTGTTACCATTATACGCCAACTAATAGCGTAGTATCAAGAAAAAAAGACCTGTCTCTAAAAAGCGGGGAAAGAAAAGAATACGTCAGGAACTCTGACGTATCAAGCAAAAACAGCATCAAGCATTAACTCTATCTTTTCCTCCTCGGTCCCCCTGGCCAGTACCAGCTCACTGATTAAAATCTGCCTGGCGTTTTCCAGCATCTTCCTTTCACCGGTCGACAAACCCTTCTCTTGTTCCCGTAAAATGAGGTTTCTGACAACCTCGGCAACTTCAAAAATATTGCCGCTTTTAATCTTTTCCAGATTATTACGGTACCGGTGGTTCCAGTTTTGGGACATAGTGTTGCTTCTATCGTGCAAAATACTTAAGACTTTTTGCACCCCTTCTTCGTCTATTACCTGCCGGAGTCCGATTTCTTTAACATTGTTGGTGGGAATCATCACTTTCATATCACCGATGGGCATCCGCATAATATAGTATTTCCGGGTCTCGCCAAGAACCTCCTGTTCCTCGATGGCTTCAATAATTCCGGCTCCGTGCATGGGATAAACCACTTTATCACCTATATTAAACATCACTGACCTCCTATTGCGCGGGTTTCTATATAAGTATAGCATAAAATCACAATTACTGTCAAATAAAAATGTATTATATCACATCTATTTTCAATATGTCAACAATAATTTTCAGTTTTTTTATTACGTTGACAGGACAAGTTCATTCTAAGTATAATTAATCAAGGAAGTATTTTCTAAAAGATTTAGGAAAGCGGACAGGAGGGACAGTTATGAAGGATTTGTTGTGTGACGAGTTTCAAAACACGGTCTCTGAACTGTTAATCCGCCATCAGAGCATTCTTGATGTGCTTAGTAAGCTCCAGGAAGCATCTGCCCGTATTAACCGGGCTGCCACTAAAGCCGTCACCAATTGCGGGTGTATACAGGTAAACGCCAAAAAGAAAGGAATTCCCGATAATGTTTCACTTTCCGAGCTCAAAAAGTATGTTGATTCCCATATTGAGGGCCAGTTGTGCTCTAACTGCAGGGATATTGTAGAAGCAGAGATAGGACGAGCCCTTTTTTACCTGGCGGCTCTTTGTAACCATTTAGATATTAACCTTTACGACGTATTTATCAAGGAGCATAAAAAACTCTCCACCCTCAGATTCTTTAACTTGACATAATTATATGACCGCAATTTTGAATTTAATACTGTAAGATCAAGGGGCTGTCCTAAATGTTCAAAAAGGCAGCCCCTTGATCTCTTACCAGTGGTATTTGTCCAACAGCACCTGATCCCGGTAACGTTTAAGTCCTTCTTTTATCGCTTTGGCTCTGACTTCCCCGATTCCTTCGACTTCATCAAGTTCTTCTATCGATGCATTCAGAATTCTCTGCAGCGAACCGAAAGTATCTACAAGGTTTTTAATTACCGGCCACGGAAGCCGGGGAATTTTATATAGAATCCGGTATCCGCGCGGGGATACCGACTCGTCCAGAATACTGGCGCTTCCCGTATAGCCCAAGGCACGACAAATTAAAGATAAGTCCAATAAATCCTCGGAATCCCATTGTCCGATAGTATGCAGCACTTCTTCGGGACTCTTGTCTCCGTGCAGATAATAATCCTCAATAATTAACAGCCCGTCATCTTCCACGTTAGCGATCAATTCTTCCATTTGCATGCTGACCAGCCGGCCTTCCGTACCAAGTTCGCTGACGTACGTTTCAATTTCCTTCACGATACGCACTACCATTTCAGTTCTCTGGATGGCTTTGGCAACATCGTACAAGGTAACCAGGTCCTGAAACTCAAGAGTGCTCAATGTCGCCAGCGATTTATCAAGTACTACTTTATATTTTTCGAGAGTCTGAACCGCTTGATTAGCTTTGGTAAGAATAACTCCAATGTCTCTTAAGACATACTTTCCCGAACCTTTATATAAAGTAATAATGTTTCTTCTCTGGGAAATCGAAATCACCAGGGCGCCTGTCTGCCGCGCCACCCTTTCGGCTGTCCTGTGGCGAATCCCGGTCTCCATTGAAGGGATAGCGGGGTCAGGAATCAACTGGGTATTGGCAAACAATACTTTCTTCGCCTCACTGTTAAGCACAATAGCGCCATCCATCTTGGCCAGTTCGTAAATATTGGCCGGAGTGAGGTCGGCATTGATTTCGAAACCGCCGTCAATTACTTCCAATACCTGAGGACTGTCCCCTATCACTATTAAGGCTCCGGTCCGGGCATTAAGAATGTTTTCCAGTCCCTCCCGTAAAACAGTACCCGGCGCCAAAACCCTGATAGCTTTGAGAAACTCCCCGTCAAGCAAATGTTCATCTTTCAATCTCTCACCCCCAATGCTGTTTCAAAGGCTTCACTGACTGTTTCAACACCTATAACTTTAACTTCTGAAACATCTCTGCACTGGTTTAAGTTAGCTGCAGGAATAATAAAAGTGTGAAACCCCAGTTTTTTCCCTTCATTGATTCTTTTGACCGCGTGGCTGATACCCCTTACCTCACCGGTTAATCCTATTTCACCCAAAACGACCGCCGCCGGGTCCACCGGCACATCCCGGAAACCTGAAGCCAGGGCAACTGCTATTCCCAGGTCCACAGCCGGTTCGTCCAACCGGACTCCCCCGGCCACATTGACGTATATATCCTGGTTCCCCAAATGCAGCCCGACCCTTTTTTCCAAAACTGCTGTGATCAGGTTTACCCTGTTATAATCTGTTCCACTGGTCATCCGGCGCGGGTTACCGAAATTGCTGGGGCTTACCAGGGCTTGAATTTCAACAAGCACAGGCCTTGTACCCTCCATACCCGCTACAACTACCGACCCCGAAACACCGGTAGGACGTTCGGCCAGAAACATTTCCGAAGGGTTGGCAACTTCCACCAGCCCCCATTCGCTCATCTCAAAAACCCCTATTTCATTGGTCGATCCGAACCTGTTTTTCACCGCCCTGAGTATCCTGAAAGTATGATGGCGCTCACCTTCAAAGTACAAGACCGCATCCACCATGTGTTCAAGAACCCTCGGACCGGCTAAAAAACCTTCCTTGGTAACATGTCCGACAATTATGACCGGCGTACTCAACGCCTTGGCCATCTGTATCAGGAGAGCCGTACATTCCCTAACCTGGGCAACGCTTCCGGGAGCGGAAGGGATGCTTTCAGTAAACACCGTCTGGATGGAATCGATAACAATTAACCCGGGAGCCAGCCGTTCCACATGATTTTGGATTTGCTCCAGGGATGTTTCAGTGACAACGTAAAGGTTGTCCGTCACAACTCCTAGCCGGTTTGCCCTCAGTTTGGTCTGCTGGGCAGATTCTTCTCCTGTCACATACAGGGAAACACCTTGATTACCGGCCAAAGCCGAGGCTACCTGGAGAGCCAGGGTGGACTTGCCGATTCCGGGGTCTCCCCCTATTAATATCAGCGACCCGGGAACTATCCCACCTCCTAACACCCGGTCAAGCTCAACGATGCCGGTAATGATTCTTTGCTCGCCTATATCGGCTACCTCAGTAATAGGTATAGGTTTTGATGCGGCAAAGAAGGGTTTATGTATGCCCGGGCTACCCGTCAGCTCTTCTGTCATCGAGTTCCATTCGCCGCATCCCGGGCACCTGCCGTGCCACTTAATTTCTTCGTGGCCGCACTCCCGGCACACGAATTTATATTTATTCTTTATCTTGGCCACACTGTACCCCTTGCAAAAAATTAGAATTACTTAACTGTTAATTATAACATGAAATTACCTCTTAAACAAGCAAATGTAATATTTATACAATTATTGTCAAACCAAGGAAGGGTAAATATTGAAATAAAAAAGACAGGTGCCACACCTGTCTTTCTGTCTGCCTTTATGCCTTTTCCACCACAATCTCGTTCTCTTTTGCCCCCACGCGCACCCTGTCACCCGTCTTCACTGCTCCTTTAAGAAGTTCATCGGACAGGCGGTCTTCCACGTACCGCTGGATAGCGCGGCGCAACGGCCTGGCCCCGTACATCTGGTCAAAACCTTCCTTGGCCAGGAATTGTTTGGCCGCGTCAGTTACTTCAATCGTAATGTTATTCTCGGCCAGCCTCCTGGAGACCTCTTTAATCATGAGGTCAACAATCTGTTTGATGTGTTCCTCGTTCAGGGAATGGAAGACAATTATTTCGTCAATCCTGTTCAGGAACTCCGGCCTGAAGGTGCGGCGCAGTTCGCCGGTAACCTTATCCTTCATGTCCTCGTAACTCTTATCCCGACCCTGGGGCCTGAACCCGAGTCCGGTTTCTTTTTTCAACAAGTGGGCACCCACATTTGAGGTCATTATAACTACGGTGTTGCGGAAATCAACGGTCCGTCCCTTGGCATCGGTCAGCCGGCCGTCCTCGAAGACCTGGAGGAGGATATTGAAAACCTCCGGGTGCGCCTTTTCAATCTCATCAAGGAGTACGACCGTATATGGTTTCCGCCTTACCGCCTCCGTGAGCTGGCCGCCTTCCTCATACCCGACATATCCCGGAGGAGCTCCGACCAATCTTGAAACGGCATGTTTCTCCATATATTCGGACATATCAATTCGTACCAGGGCGTCTTCGTCACCGAATAAGGCTTCCGCCAACGCCCTGGCCAGTTCCGTTTTGCCGACTCCCGTAGGGCCCAGGAAGATAAACGAGCCTATCGGCCGTTTGGGGTCCTTCAGTCCCGCCCTGGCCCTGCGCACAGCCCGGGCCACGGCTTTAACAGCCTCATCCTGGCCGATAACCCGCTGATGAAGTATTTCTTCCATTTTGAGCAGCCTTGCACTCTCTTCTTCAGCCAGTTTTTTGACCGGAATACCTGTCCAGCTGGAGACAATATGGGCAATGTCCTCTTCGGTAACAGTCTTTTTCTCCAAACCTTTTTTCTGTTCCCAGTCTTTTTTAATCGATTCCAGCTCTTGTTTGAGCTTTTGTTCCCTGTCCCTGAGACCGGCGGCTTTTTCAAACTCCTGGGCTGAAATGGCGGCCTCCTTTTCCTGGCGTATCTTTTCCAATTCCCCTTCTTTTTCCTTGATCCCGGGAGGGGCGACATATGACTGCAACCTTACCCTTGACGCCGCCTCATCAATCAGGTCAATGGCCTTATCGGGGAGAAAACGGTCGGTGATATACCGGTCGGATAACCTTACAGCCGCATTAATTGCCGCATCGGAAATCTTCACCCGGTGGTGCGCTTCGTACCGGTCTCTCAAGCCCCGGAGGATTTCCAGCGCTTCCTCGACAGTCGGCTCATCCACGGTGATGGGCTGAAACCTCCGCTCCAGGGCAGGGTCTTTTTCGATGTGTTTCCGGTACTCGTCCAGTGTAGTGGCCCCGATGCACTGAAGTTCCCCTCTGGCCAGAGCGGGCTTGAGAATATTGGCCGCGTCAATAGCTCCTTCGGCGGCACCCGCGCCAATCAGGGTATGCAGTTCGTCAATAAAGAGAATTATATTGCCGGCGTTGCGGATTTCTTCCGTAACTTTTTTCAGCCTTTCTTCAAACTCACCGCGGAATTTGGTTCCGGCCACTACCGACGCCAGATCCAGGGTAACGACCCTCCTGTTCAACAGCGTCTCCGGAACGTTCCCCTGTTCAATTCTCTGGGCCAGACCTTCGGCAATGGCGGTTTTTCCTACCCCCGGCTCCCCTATAAGCACCGGGTTGTTCTTGGTCCTCCTGCTCAGGACCTGGATGACCCTTTCGATCTCTTTTTCTCTCCCTACAACCGGGTCCAGTTTACCCTCTCTGGCAAGAACCGTCAGGTCCCTGCCAAATTCATCAAGATTGGGGGTCTTGGCGTGTTCCCGAGCGGCTTTCGGCTGGTTTCCGGCAGGAGCGGCCCCGCTCAGCATTTCCATTACTTCCTTGCGCACCGATTGCAGGTTTGCCCCCAGGTTCTGCAGGACGGTGGCAGCCACGCCCTCTCCTTCTCTGATCAGTCCCAGCAAAAGGTGTTCCGTGCCGATATAATTGTGACCGAGATTCCTGGCTTCATCAAAAGAAAGCTCCAATACCTTCTTGGACCTGGGTGTAAAACCGATTTCACCAACCACCAGGGCTCCGCCTTTGCCGATGATTTTCTCCACTTCCCGTCTCACTTTTTCCATTTCGATGCCCATTCTTTGCAACACTTTGGCCGCAATCCCTTCGCCTTCCCTGAGCAGCCCCAGGAGCAGGTGTTCGGTGCCGACATAAGGATAGTTCAAACGTCGCGCCTCTTCCTGGGCCAGCATTAAAACCTTCTGTGCTCTCTCCGTAAATCTTCCAAACATACTGTTTCGCCTCCATATCTAGTTGATCCTTACTTTAGACAACTTTTCCCTTATCAAAAGAGCCCTTAACGAATCGCGTTCTTCCGGAGTCAGGTTCCGGCCGGCTTTTTTCATCAAAAAGGCCGGTCTGGTCAGGATTATGAGTTCATTGACCAGGTCGTAGGTTAATCCCTTCAGAACACCCAGTTCTATTCCCAGTCTGAAATCGGAAATATTTTTTAAAGCTTCCTCGGAAGTCATCATCCGCGCATAATTCATGTTTCCGAATGCGCGGTAAATCCTGTCTTCCAGGTAAGGCTTGCTCTCTTTGAATATTACTTCCCTGATTGTCCTTTCCTGGGATACTATCTGCTTTGACACGGTTACCAGATTCTTCACGATCTCTTCTTCCGTCTGTCCCATGGTAACTTGGTTGGAAACCTGGAAGAAGTTGCCATAGGCCTCCGTTCCCTCCCCGTAATACCCGCGGACGGCCAGCCCCAAATGGGATATTGTATTTACTATTTTCCCAACCTGCTTGGTCATTACCAGACAGGGCAGGTGCATCATCACGGAAGCCCTCAACCCCGTGCCAACATTCGTGGGACATGAAGTCAGATATCCTCTCTTCTCGGAAAAACTGTAGTCCAAGGTCTTTTCCAACAGGTCGTCTATTTTATCCGCCAGACTCCAGGTTTCCTCCAGCTGTAATCCCGGCAGGAGACACTGGATTCTGAGGTGGTCTTCCTCGTTAACCATTATGCTTACAGACTCATCAGGGGTGATTACCACCGCCCGGTTCACAGGATTTTCAATGTGCTGCGGGCTGACCAGGTGCTTTTCCACCAGTATCTGTCTTTCCACCGCAGTTAATTCATTAAGCTCGGTAAATTCCAGCGCACCGATTACCTTCTCAATCTCTTTTGAAGAAACCGCCAGTTTAACGGCATGCAAAACCTCTCCCGCTTCCTCTTCAGACATGAAATGAGGGAAGGGGTATCCGCTGATGTTTCGGGCCAGCCTTATGCGGGAACTTATCACTACATCATGATCCGGCCCGGTGCCTTCCATCCACTTGGTACGGGCATTGTTTACCGTATCTTTGATAGACATCAGGCCACCTCCTAACCGATTTTGTTTTCCAGGCTGCGTATCTTGTCCCTGATTTCGGAGGCCCTTTCATACTCTTCACGGTCAACAGCCGCCTGCAGTTCCCTTTTCAGGGCTTCAATCTCTTTCCGCAGGCTGATGGTCCCGCCGGTCCTCCTGGGGATTTTTCCCGTATGCACGGAATTTCCGTGTACTCTCCGCAAAACCGGGTCCAGCTTATTTTCAAATACAGTGTAGCACTTGGGGCACCCGAGTTTGCCCACCTTGGCAAACTGAGTTTCCGTAAACCCGCATTGTTCACAGTGGACCGGCCTGGCCCCGGTATCGCTTAGGGCCTGGTTTCCGGCGATGGTTTGATTGAACAAATCCGCAAAAATGTTCTGCAGCATCCAGTCCGGTTTCCAGCCAAAACCCATGGCGTTTTCCGCCTGGGCACATACCTCGCACAGGTTCGTTTCCGTTTTATTACCGTTCACAATCTTGGTCAGGTGCACGGTGGCCGGCTTTTTCTGACACTTTTCACACAGCATCTCTGATTTATTGGATGATTGTATAACCAGTATACAACCCCAATAATTCCCCCCTTTCTCCATTATTACAGGGAAATATATTCTTATACCATTTTATGTTGATTTGCCGTGATACTCTCCAAAAAAACATAACGATTAACCCCGGACGTTAATCCGGCCTTGATTTATAACTGTACATTTATACCATATAAAATATTATAACACTTAATTTTCGGTATCATAATTCTTTTTTTTAAATTAAGGTTGGGAGCAGGCTTATGCCTGCTCCTGCCGCTCGTTTTTCCTGTCAATGCTCAACCGGCCTTCCTCCCCGCGCAGTATAACAGTATCGTGGGGTGAAAGCTCTCCTTTTACAACCATACGGCTTAAAGGCGTTTCCACTTCCTGCTGGATCAGGCGTTTGAGCGGGCGGGCGCCGAACACGGGTTCATAGCCTTTATCAGCCAGGTAATCCAGCGCACTGTCTTCCCATTCAAGTTTTACTCCCGTACCGGTATAAATGCGTGAGGCCAGTTTTTCCAGCAACAGTCCGGCAATTTGCCTCATTTGTCCCGCGGTCAGGGCATGGAAGACCACGATTTCATCCACCCGGTTCAGGAACTCGGGGCGGAAATGCCGGCGCAGAATACTTAACACACCGGATTTCATTTGTTCGAAATCTCCTCCGCGTTCCTGCTGGGCCAGGATCTCCTGGCTGCCGATGTTGGAGGTCATAATAACCACCGTATTCCGGAAATTCACGGTCCGGCCCTGGCCGTCGGTCAGCCGGCCGTCGTCCAGCAGCTGGAGCAGGACATTGAATACATCGTGGTGAGCCTTTTCAATTTCGTCCAGCAGAATCACTGAATAAGGCTTACGCCTGACGGCTTCGGTAAGCTGGCCGCCCTCCTCGTAACCTACATACCCCGGCGGCGCTCCGATAAGGCGGGCGACCGTGTGTTTTTCCATATACTCGGACATGTCAAGGCGGATCATGTTGCGCTCGTCATCGAAAAGGGCCTGGGCCAAAGCGCGGGCCAATTCGGTTTTGCCGACACCGGTTGGGCCAAGGAAGATGAAACTGCCGATAGGCCGGTTGGGGTCCTTGATTCCGGCCCTGGCCCGTAAGACCGCGTCAGCCACCGCCCGGACGGCCTCGTCCTGGCCAACTACCCGCTTGTGCAGCTCTTCATCCAGGTGAATCAACTTTTCTTTTTCACCCTGCATCAGCTTGCTGACCGGAATACCGGTCCACCGGCTGACTACCCGGGCAATATCCTCTTCGTCCACCTCTTCCTTGAGCAGCATACCATGCTTCTGCTTTCCGGCCAACAGTTCCTCTTCTGCCTTTAAACGGCGCTCCAAATCTTCCAAACGGCCGTACCTCAACTCAGCCAGCCGGTTGAGGTCATATTCCCGTTCAGCCTGTTCAATTTCCTGGCGGGTTTCTTCAATCTCTTTCTTCAGCTGGCGCACCCGGGCAATAGCCTGTTTCTCCACCTGCCACTGGGCCTTCATGGCATCTGCCTCACTGCGCAGGTCGGCCAGCTGCTCCCTCAACTTCTTCAAACGCTCTTCGGAAGCCTGGTCCTTTTCCTTGCTGAGAGCCGCCTCCTCGATTTCCAGCTGCATAATCCGCCGTGTAATCTCATCCAGTTCGGTGGGCATGCTGTCGATTTCGGTGCGCAGCCGGGCCGCCGCCTCATCCATCAGGTCAATAGCTTTATCCGGCAGAAAACGGTCGGAAATGTACCGGTCGGACAGGGTGGCCGCCGCCACAATGGCGCTGTCCTGGATTCGCACTCCGTGATGGACTTCGTACCGTTCCTTTAAACCCCGTAAAATGGAGATAGTGTCTTCCACAGACGGCGGATTGACCAGCACTGGCTGGAAACGCCTTTCCAGAGCGGCGTCTTTTTCCACGTGCTTGCGGTACTCATCGAGAGTGGTAGCACCTATGGTCCGTAGTTCACCCCGGGCCAGCATTGGTTTTAAGATGTTCCCGGCGTCCACCGCTCCTTCGGCCGCGCCTGCCCCTACCACGGTATGGAGTTCATCAATAAACAGGATAATCTGTCCCTCGGACTGCTGCACCTCTTTCAGGACAGCCTTCAGCCTTTCCTCAAATTCACCCCGGTATTTGGCTCCGGCCACCAGCGAACCCATGTCTAAAGCGATCAGGCGTTTTTCTTTCAACCCTTCCGGTACGTCTTTAGCCACGATGCGGCGGGCCAGGCCTTCCACTATTGCCGTTTTACCGACGCCAGGCTCCCCTATAAGGACAGGGTTGTTTTTGGTCCGCCGGGACAAAATCTCAATTACCCGGCGGATTTCATCATCACGGCCAATAACGGGGTCCAGCTTGCCATCCCGGGCCAGTTTTGTCAGGTCACGCCCGTAACGTTCCAGGGCTTCATATGTTTCTTCGGGGTTTTCCCCGGTCACCCGCTGGCTGCCTCTCACACTCCGCAGGGAGTTAAGCAGGGATTCCCGGGAAAGACCCCCCTGGCGCAGTACTTCCTTGACTTCAGGTTCCGCTTCTTCCTGCAGGGCCAGCAGCAGGTGTTCAATACTCACATAGTCATCCTTCATATCCCGGGCTTCTTTTTCCGCCCTGGCCAGAGTCCTGGCCAGCCCGGTACCCAGCCGCAAAGAGCCTTCGTAACCCGTAACAACAGGTATCTTTTGAAGTAAATCTAGAACTCTGCCAATCAGAAACTTTACATTTACTCCGGCATGCTCCAGGAGGCGGGGCGCCATCCCCCCTTCCTGGTTCAGCAGCGCCAGCAGCAGGTGTTTCCCTGTTACTTCCTGATGGTGTCTCTCCGCAGCGAGCTGTTGCGCTGCAGCCAGGGCTTCCCTGGATTTTTGCGTGTAACGGTTGATATCCATATTTTAACCCCGGACGATCCCAGTTCACCCGGGTACTCACCTCCTTCTTAACCTCTCGATTTTCTCCTTTAACATTTGGTCCTGTCCGGCAAGTCCGGAATAAAGGCGCCTTACATTCCTTTCCTCAGGGCAGCCAGCCGTCGGTATAGTTCCTGCTCCTCTGTGGTCAGGTGGTCAGGAATATCTATTTTAATACGTATATATTCGTCACCGCGGCCGTCTTGGGCAGGCAGCCCTTTACCCCTTAAACGAAGGCGCTTGCCCGCGCGGGTGCCGGGAGGAACCTTCATGGTCACCGGCCCGTCCAGGGTGGGAACCAGGACCCGGTCACCGAGAACGGCCTGCTCGGGCCTTAGTGATATCTCTGTTTCAAGGTCATTTCCTTCCACCTTGAACACCGGGTGAGGAAGCAGCCTTATCCTTAAATATAGGTCGCCCCGCTCGCCCCCATGCAGCCCTTCGCCGCCCTGGCCTTTCAGCCTGATACGGCTGCCGTCATGAACACCCGGCGGAATTTTCACCGCCAGGGATTTGCCGGCAGTTACCACACCTGTTCCGCCGCACCGGCTGCAAAAAGCGTTTTGGGTATAACCCGCTCCCCCGCAGGCGGGACATATCTCTTTGACAGCCAGCTGCAGGGTCCTTTCCCCGCCGCGATAAGCTTCTTCCAGCGTAATTTCCAGTTCGGTTTCCACATCCTGCCCGCGCACCGGGCCGCCGCGGCGGGTCTTTTTCGCTGTGCGGTTGAAAAGATCTCCTCCGCCGAACAGCATTTCAAAAAACTCGCTGAACCCGCTGACGGGATCGCCGGCGGTGGTATAAAAGCGGAAGCCTTCCATATCGGGCGGCGGGCTGAAATCCTGGCCGTCCCGCCAGTTAGCCCCCAAACGGTCATACTTGGCCCGTTTTTCAGGATCACTCAGTACCTCATGGGCCTCGTTGATTTGCTTGAACTTTTCCTCCGCCAACTGTTTGTCCTTGCCTGAATGCAGGTCAGGGTGCCATTTGCGGGCCAGTTTACGATAGGCGGCTTTTATCTCTTTTTCCGTAGCATTGCGGTCTACGCCCAGTATTTCGTAATAATCCTGGTATTTAACACCCATCTGGTCTCACCTGCCCCTTGCCACCCGGGCCGGTACCGGGCATACCATTGCCCGGTACCATTCAGGGATTCTATTTTTCCTCAAATTCAGCATCGATAACATCATCCCCACCCGGCGCCTGAGCGCTGCCGGCAGTGCCGCTGCCGTAAGGGCCGCCGGAAGCACTACCATAGCCGCCGGCTGCGCTGCCTGCCTGCCGGTAAGCCGCCTGGGATAACGCGTATGCAGCCTGCTGCAGGTCACTGTGCAGGGTACGGATACGGTCGAGAGGCGCATTTTCTTTGAGAGCGGTTCTTAAATCACCTAGCAATTGCTCAATACGCGCTTTCTCGTGTACCGGCACCTTATCGCCGAGGTCTCTCAGCTGTCTTTCTACCTGGTAGGCAAGAGAATCAGCGTCATTGCGCGCTTCCACTTCCTGCCTGCGCCTCTTGTCTTCTGCGGCATTGGCCTCGGCTTCCCGGATCATCCGGTCAATTTCTGCCCGCTCCAGGCTTGTTGAACCACTAATCGTTATTGTCTGTTCTTTGCCGGTGGCCTTATCCCTGGCACTCACCTTAAGAATGCCATTGGCGTCAATATCAAAGGTAACCTCAATCTGAGGCACCCCTCGCGGAGCCATCGGAATTCCTTCCAGTTTAAACTGTCCGAGGGAACGGTTGTCCCTGGCCATCTCCCGCTCACCCTGCAGCACGTGGATATCTACCGCCGGCTGGTTGTCCTCGGCAGTGCTGAAAATCTGGCTGCGCCGCACGGGAATGGTGGTATTGCGCTCAATTATCTTTGTCATTACACCCCCCATGGTTTCCACACCGAGAGACAGGGGTGTAACATCCAGTAATAGCACATCCTTGACCTCCCCGGCCAGAACGCCGGCCTGAATTGCCGCACCAAGAGCCACTACCTCATCGGGATTGACCCCCTGATGAGGGTCCTTGCCGCCGGTCAGCTCGCGGACCAGCTTCTGCACCGCCGGTATCCGGGTAGAGCCGCCGACCAGGATGACCTCATCAATATCCTTTTCAGTCAGCTTGGCATCGGCCAGTGCCGCTTTAACCGGACCCCGGCAGCGTTCTACCAGGTGACGGGTGAGATCGTCGAATTTGGCCCGGGTCAGTTTCAAATCCAGGTGTTTGGGCCCGGAAGCGTCAGCGGTGATAAACGGCAGGTTAATTTGAGTTTCCAGCATAGTGGAAAGCTCCATCTTGGCCTTCTCCGCCGCTTCTGTCAGGCGCTGCAGAGCCTGCTTGTCACTGCGCAGGTCAATCCCGTAATCCTTTTTAAATTCCTCCGCCATCCAGTCGACAATTGCCTTATCAAAATTATCTCCGCCCAGGTGAGTATCCCCGTTGGTGGCCTTAACCTCGAAGACCCCGTCGCCCACTTCCAGGATGGAAACGTCAAAGGTACCTCCGCCCAGGTCGAAAACCATAATGGTTTCATTGGACTTCTTATCCATCCCGTAAGCCAGAGCGGCTGCCGTAGGCTCATTTATAATTCTCAGCACGTTAATACCGGCAATTTTCCCGGCATCTTTGGTGGCCTGCCGCTGAGCGTCATTGAAATAAGCCGGGACCGTAATAACGGCATCCGTAACCTTCTCCCCGAGGAACCTGGAAGCATCATCGACCAGCTTACGGATAACCATTGCCGAGATTTCTTCCGGCGCGTAAAGTTTGCCGCGAATGTCAAACCGGACCGCATCATTGGGACCTGCTACAACTTTGTAGGGCACCAGCTTCCGTTCATCCGCCACCTCAGAATAACGCCGGCCGATAAATCGTTTCACCGAATATAAAGTGTTTTCCGGGTTCAAAACAGACTGGCGCCTGGCAACCTGCCCCACCAGCCTTTCACCGTCTTCTTTAAAAGCCACCACCGAAGGCGTGGTACGGGAACCTTCGTTGTTAACTATTACAGTCGGTTTACCACCTTCCATTACCGCTACCACCGAGTTGGTGGTACCCAAATCAATTCCTACCGCTTTACCCATAGTCAAAAACCTCCTTTGCTTAAATCATTTTTTAAACAAATCATTTTACAAAAAAGCGAGGGCCAATCCCTCGTTCAGCTAAATTTATTGACAACCCGTCGGGAGATATGTAATTATTATTCAATTTCTATTTGTTTGGCGTAAGCTTTCGTATGATCAGCCTTCGGAATGGTGATTTCCAAAAGGCCGTTGTCGTAACGGGCCTTGATTTCATCCTCTTTTACCGGTACATCTACCGAAAAGGAACGGCTGAAGGAACCATACCTGCGCTCAACCCTGATAAAATCAGCGCCCTCTTCTTTTTCCTCCTGTTTCCGTTCACCCGTGACAGTTATTACATTATCCTTGAAATTGATCCTGATATCTTCCTTGCTCAGGCCGGGCAGTTCCGCCTTGATTACGATTGCGTCCGCCGCGTCCTTGATGTCGACCGGGAACATCCAACCCTGGGCAAGGCTCCTGTCGGCCGACCTGAAGAAACTTTCGTCAAACAGCCGGCTGATCGAATTTTGCAATGCCGATAATTCCCGAAACGGGTCCCAGCGAACCAGCGACATAAAACCCACTCCTTTCTTGGTCAAATTTAATGTAAAAAAGTTAAGTAAAGAACCCTCCCGACGGTTGTACCATCCGGGTTATTTTTCATGCCTTAATAACACCATCAACATGGCTTTGAATATTCTTGCCCTGTACTCCTCCATATCAGGGTCATGCTGACCGGGGGTGGCAACCTCCATCACGGTCTGCATGATGTGAGCTTCCCGTGCGGTAATCAGGTCCTCTTCACGGAGATAGCGGATTAAATGCATAGCTTCGGTCATCGTAACCCGTTCTCCGATTTTTTCGTATATGATGTCCAGCAGGTCTTCCGCCTCCTCCAGGGGAACCCTGATTATGCGGACAAAACCACCTCCCCCCCGCCTGGTTTCCACAATGTAACCACGGTTAAATGAAAATCTTGTACTTAACACATAATTAATCTGGGAAGGTACACATCTGAATTTTTCAGCCAATTCATTGCGGCGAAAAATAATAATGCCGCTGTTGCTTTGACTTAACCTGGCTTTAATATATTCTTCAATGATATCTGCAATATTGGGCATATAACTCTACCTCCCCATAACCTGACTTTTTAAGTTTGACCTGTTCTTATTTGACCTTTACTGACCTTCAATAATATTATATACCTATTTTCACCATTTTAATCAACGCCTGTATTTTTCCACAATTACTGTTTTATGCTTGATATAGTTGAATATTAAATATTATACTTGTGTGGTTTATGTTTTCATAATCTTTAAATATTTTACGTTGTTTTTTTTAGTTTTAAATAGGTGACATTTAACCATTTGGTCAGACAAATTAAATTGATTTTATTGACCTTTAGACCTTTCTTGACCTTCTCCGAAACACTTGGAAGAAAAATTCTCTTCTAATGGACAGCCTGGTGTGGTAAAATGTAGATACGTTCGCAAAAGCACAAACAAATCCAATCGGCTTGTTTTGATATTTAGCGCGTTTTTGGAAAAGAGGTAGGAAAATGCTCCAACTGTTTAAAAAAGACCTGGTTTTTCTTCATGCTCCCAGCGTGTACGATTTTCGTGAAGATACCATCATGTTTGGTCCCATCAGTGATGTCGTCCCTTCATCCCCTACCTTTGAAATGTACCCGGTGGGAATCACAAGTATTGCGGAAACCCTGGAACAAAACGGGTTTAATGTACAAATTGTGAATATTGCCTACCAAATGCTGCGGGACAAAAATTACGACGCCGAAAAAGTCATCGCTTCATTAAATCCGACTGCCTTCGGCATAGACCTGCACTGGCTGCCCCATGTTCACGGCAGTCTTGAACTGGCTAAAATCTGCAAAAAGTATCACCCTGGGACGCCGGTTATCTTTGGAGGTCTTTCCTCATCGTACTATCACGAGGAACTTATTTCTTATCCTTGCGTTGATTTTGTGGTCAGGGGAGACAGCACCGAGGAACCCATGGTGCAGCTGATGAGAGCCATAAAGTACAACCTGCCCCTGCATAAAGTGCCGAACCTTACCTGGAAAAAACCGGACGGTTCGCCGGTTATCAATCCCCTGACCCATGTGCCGGACAATATCGATTATGTCTCTGTCCCCTGTTACAGTTATGTGGTTCGCTCCGTATTCAAGTATGCCAATCTTCACAATACGGTCCCGTATCTTGATTGGTTGAAATACCCTATTACCGCAATCCTAACCGCCCGGGGATGCACTCAGAACTGCTCAATCTGCGGCGGCTCGCAGTTTGCATATAAAAGGGTTTGCAACAGGGAAAAGCCGGCATACCGGTCACCCCAGTCATTAATCAAGGATATCAGGCTGATTCAGAAACTGGGCCAGGCCCCGATTTTTGTTCTCCATGACCTTAGACAAGCCGGGCAAGAATACGTTGACGAGTTTTTTGACCTGCTGAAAAAAGAGAATATTAAAAACGAACTGATCATAGAGCTTTTCTGGGAAGCGGATGACAGTTATTTCGCCAAAATTGCCGAGGCTGTCCCCAAGTTCAGCCTGGAAATGACTCTGGAAACACATGTCGAATCAATTAGAGTTATGAACGGCAAATTTGCCTGCACCAACAAACAGGTGGAAGAAACCATTGCTTCCGCTTTTAAGTACGGTTGCCGGAAGATTGATATCTTCTTCATGACCGGGATTCCCAAACAGACTTACAGTCAGGCGATAGAGTGTGTCGATTACTGCCGCCATCTGCTGGAAAAATTCAACGGGGACAAGCGGCTGGCCCTGTTTATCGCTCCCCTTGCCCCATTTCTGGACCCGGGATGCCTGGCTTTTGAGTTTCCTGAAAAATACGGGTACAAGAAGTTCTGTCACACCCTGAAAGACCATTATAATGCTTTGACCAAACCCAGCTGGAAACATATCCTGAGTTATGAGACAGACAGCATGACCCGTGACGAGATTGTCAAATCAACTTACGAAGCTGCTCTCAAACTGAATGCTCTTAAATATGAGTACAACCTTATTGACGAAGATCTTTACAAACAAATTGAATTTAGAATAAAAAGCGCCCAACGGGTAATCGATGAGATTGATAAGATCCTGGAAATAAATGACGAGGAACACCGGCAGAAGGAACTGGCAGATTTAAAAATTAAAGTCGAACAGCTCAACAGGCACACCATATGCGGCAAAGACGAATTAAAGTGGCCTATCAGCCAAAGGTTTGGAAATATTGTCTCCTTGACTTCTGTGTTTGTGAAGTTGTTTTTCACTGAACTTAAACTCTTTTTTAACCGGGTAAAACTGCTGTTTGGCCAAAAAATGAGGCCATTCTAAAAGGCAAGCGCGAAGCTTGCCTTATTTTACTTTGAGAACTAAACAACGTATTTCGATTAATTCCGACATTAATCCGGTTTCTTTTCTGTTTACTAGCCGGCAAAATTTGTGATAAAATTAACTTGTGTTTTGCAAGGAGTTCTTTTTTTCGGGATTCGGTTGTGATATTTTTAACAATCTCCAGGGTTAGGAGGGAGCGAATGTTTCGCAAAGATCTCGTGTTTTTACACCCACCGAGTGTTTACGATTTCAGAAAAGACACAATCATGTTCGGGCCGATAAGCGATGTGGTCCCGTCTTCGCCCGCTTTTGAAATGTATCCTGTGGGAATCACCAGCATCGCGGATACTCTTGAGCAAAGCGGTTTCAATGTCCAGATCATCAATTTGGCTTACCAGATGTTGAGAAATCCCCATTATGACGTGGAAAAAGTCATCGCCAGGCTAAACCCCAGGATGTTTGCCATTGACCTGCACTGGCTGCCCCACGCTCACGGCAGTGTGGAAATAGCCAAAATCATTAAAAGATACCACCCCGAGACTCCCGTGGTTTTCGGAGGACTTTCGGCTTCTTACTACCACGAAGAACTGGCAAGTTACCCATGGGTTGATTTTGTGATTAGAGGGGATTCTACGGAAGAAGTTACCAGGCAGCTTGTCATAGCCGTAAGGAAGGGACTTCCGGTAGCCAATATTCCGAACCTGACCTGGAAAAAGCCCAATGGGGAAATAGTGGTCAACCCCCTGACTCACGTGCCGGACAATATGGATTACGCATCCATTCCAAGCTACAGTTATGTGGTCCGTTCCGTGTTCAAATACGCCAACCTGCACAATACCGTACCCTACCTGGAATGGTTAAAATACCCCGTTACCGGCCTGCTCACATCCCGGGGATGCACCCAGAACTGTTCAATCTGCGGCGGGTCCAAATCGGCGTATAAGAAAATATGCAACAGGGACAAACCGGCGTTCAGGTCACCCCGGGTATTGATAGAAGATATCCGTTTCCTGCAGAAACTCGGGCAGGCACCCATCTTCATCCTGAATGATTTCCGCATGGCCGGCCCCGAGTACACGGAAGAATTCCTGAGCCTCCTGAAAAAAGAAAATATTAAGAATGAACTGGTTTTTGAACTGTTCTTCCCCGCCGGAGACGAGTTTTTCGGCAGGCTGGCCGAGGCCGTACCCAAATATAGTATAGAAATCACGCTGGAATCCCATCTGGAAAGGATTCGCCGGTTCAACGGGAAACTGCCTGTAAGCAACGAAATAATTGAGCAAACCCTCCAATCGGCTCTTACGCATAAATGCCGCAAAATCGACATCTTTTTTATGACCGGGATTCCCAAACAGTCTTATGAGGACGCCGTGTCGGCAGTGGATTACTGCAGGTATTTGCTTGAAAGGTTTCCGGGTGAAAAACGCCTGTGCTTCTTCATAGCCCCGCTGGGGCCGTTCCTGGACCCCGGAAGCCCGGCCTTTGAAAATCCCGAAAAGTTCGGCTACAGGCAATTCTGCCGCACCCTGGAAGAACACCGCCGGGCCCTCACCCAGCCCAGTTGGAAGTATATTCTCAGTTATGAAACCGACTCCATGACCAGGGATGAAATTGTGGAAGCTACATATGAGTCAGCTTTACGTTTAAACAAATTGAAAATGGAATACGGTCTGATTGACCGAGAACTATATGCCGATATCGATTTGAGAATCAGGATGGCCCGGGAAATTATCCGGGAAATCGATGACATAATGAAGCTCCCCGCGGCCGAACAAAAGCAAAAGCTGAAACAGATGAGACTGAAGGTGGCAGCCGTAAACAAGGCCACCATCTGCGGCAAGGATGAACTTAAATGGCCTGTTTACCAGAGATTTACCGGCTGTTTTTCCCTGCTCAAAGTCCTGCTGGGTCTTTTCTGCAAAGAATGGTACCTTTTATTTAACAGGTTAAGACTGACCCTGACCAGCGATGACTTCCGGGTTGCCAGTAAATAGAATATTCCCCTTTACTTATCAGAGGCAGGTATAAACCTGTCTTTTCTTTTCCGGTAAATGGCCAGGCCAGCTTAATTAGGAAAAACAAAAAGACAGGTTTTATACCTGTCTTAATTTGCTTATGGCTCCCCGGGCAGGACTCGAACCTGCAACCTACCGGTTAACAGCCGGGTGCTCCACCATTGAGCTACCGAGGAA
>DYZU01000174.1 GCA_022735835.1 Thermincola sp.
CCACAGGTTGGGCAAGTGGGGACACCGACAAAAGTGGGTGAATACGTATGGGAGGTTACGGCGAGTTTCACCTCCCCATTCGATTTCGCGTTTTCAATCGAGGATTACTCGGGCGAGATTTTTTGTGTGCAGGGGGGTGACAACATAAAAGTGGGTTCTCTGCGACTCAAAGAGAAGGTTAGGTTTCAACCACGCGCATCTGAGAACCTTACGATTGTGATGGAGTTCACCCCAACCGGCCGCACACATTTGGAAGGCCACGGCTGGGGTGCAAGTGTTGAGATAGAATTCAGGGACGTTGCAATGAAAGTGGAGATTTTCGGGATATTCGTGATACCACCTCCCCTAACACAAAGGACCTCCATACGGGTGAGTTGAATGGCTCGCGCGAAGATGAATTGGTTTGGGATAATCGCCGGGATTTCTATGGTGGTTCTGCCGTTCCTCGGCCCATGGTGGCGTATCACAGTCGGAACTGAGCTAACCGATCTCGCTGTTTCACCATTCGATTTCAATTTGGTGATGCTGGGCGAATCGACATCAATACCGCTGGTATGGTTCGTTTTGCTCGGGATGAAGCTCACAGTCATATCGGCTGGTATTTTGATGCTGTTGGGCTCCCTGCTGCCCGAGCGGTGGTGGTCTAGGCGCCTCCTGCGCTTCGGGGCAACCAAGGTATTCTGGTCGGTCGTATGGCTCGTCGTTCCGATGTTAGTTCTGACATTCATCGCGAACACGTTTTTGACAGGCTGGACAGGAGGGCTCAGCCTTCCATACTTAGTGGGGAGCACGACCTCAACGATTCAGGTAGGGGGAGCCACCGCAATCGTGCCGATAAGCATGTCGCTGAGCAACATCTTCTTGGTGGCGATCGTGGTGGCAGCCTTGGGTATCGCGGCGAGGATTTATCATCGAAGGTTCAAGCCAGCCAAGGCATGAATCATTTGCTAAGGAGCATCGCTACAATTTGGCTCGGAAGCGGAATAAGGCTAGCCCACGAGTAAAATTGGTGCTATGAGGTCGGTAGCGGAGATAATGGAGGAGATGAGGCGGGCTTACCAGCAGGACCGCCGAAAGCGTGAGTGGAGG
>DYZU01000175.1 GCA_022735835.1 Thermincola sp.
AGGCACACTTCCGATTCCGGTGGCCAGACAGCGCGGTTTGAAATCCATACTTAATCCTCCTAATATAGAAAATTTTTCATCCAGCATCTTTGCCACTGTTAATCCTAATGTTATATATCAGAAAGGAAAAAATCAATAGAAGGAATTTATTCGGAAGTATCAGAAAATATTTAGGAATAAGGTAGAACTTAATTGGGAGGGGTTTGATGAAAGAAATTTTGCGGCTGATACAGGCGGCCCGATACGCCTTGGAAGGCCTGGCTTACCTTATCAGAGAAGAAAAAAACACCAGGCTGCTGCTGGTCACTGCGGCCCTGACTTTAATCATATGCCCGCTGATTGGCTTTAACGCTTTTCAGACCGTTGTGGTTTTTTTTACAGTAATGGCCACACTGGTGGCCGAAGTGATAAATACGGCCATAGAAGTGGCTCTGGACCTTCAGGTCCAGGGAAAATACCACCAGAAAGTAAAAATCGCCAAGGACGTAGCAGCTTCGGCAGTGCTCCTGTGTATAATGAACTCGGTTATTGTGTTTCTGGTTATCCTCTTTTCCAACCTTTTCAACAAATAGTGTTTGATTTATCATATACTATTTTACCGTTGATCATTGTCATCAAGACCCGGAAATCACGGTCAAGAACAACGATATCAGCGTCCCTGCCCGGTTCCAGCAGCCCTTTGGATTTAAGTCCAAGTATCCGGGCAGGAGTGGTGGAAACCATTTGGACAGCCTCCGCCAAAGTTAATCCCGCCCGTTCAACCATTATTTTGACCGCCTCGGCCATACTGATTATACTGCCGGAAATTGTCCCGTCGGCCAGTTGGGAAACCCCGTTTTTAACAGTTACCGGCTGGCCGCCCAAGTCAAAGACCCCGTCTCCCATTCTCCCCGCTCTCATACAGTCGGTAATGGCACATACTTTACCAATGCCTTTAGCCTGGACCAGTATTTTCACAACGCTGGGATGGACATGATGTCCGTCGGGAATTACATCCACTGTCAGCTGTTTCATGGCCATGATAGCTCCCGTCGTCCCGGGGTCGCGGTGGTGAAACCCGGTCATGGCATTAAAGGCATGGGTGACATGGCTTAACCCGGCCCTGCAGGCTTCTTCCACCTGGGTTATGGAAGCGGCGGAGTGCCCCAGGGAAACGATTACCCCCCGGGAACTCGCGTATTCTATAACCCCCAGGGCGCCTGGAAGTTCCGGGGCTATTGTTATCATCTTCACCGCGTCACCGCCGGCATCCAGGTACTCCCTGAGTTCGTCAAGATCAGGCAAACGGAGATTGTCTGCCTTTTGGGCCCCTTTTTTATCAGGATTTAAAAAAGGCCCTTCCAGGTGAACGCCAATTACCTGTGCGCCCGCAGTCCCTTTTTGTTTTGTACCGGCCGCATTTCTGACGGCTCCAACCAGCCTGTTTCGCGGGGCTGACATAGTTGTAGCCAGGAATGATGTGGTCCCTCCCTGAGCCAGCATCCCGGCCATCCAATTCAGGGTATCGTACGTCCCGTCCATGACGTCGGCTCCGCCGCAGCCGTGCACGTGCAGGTCAATAAAGCCGGGGCAAATGTAACCGGACCCGAAATCGTAAATCCGGTGGTCAACCCCGGGAAAAAACAACCCGTTTTCTCCGGTGCGGGTTATTATCCGGCCCTCCACCTCCAGCAGCGCTTTCCTCCCGGAAATGCCCCCGGGTAACACTATATGCCCTTTGAGCACTATTTTTTTCTTATCCATAAAACTTACCGTCCTTGCTCAATTCACTCCATATATTATTCGATACAAGTTTCTGCAATCCGGGGTAAGCAAATTACAACCGGACAGGTATTGATTTAACAATACTGATTTTGCGGGGGGTAACCCGGCAGGTATAGGCATACGCTTCAACCCCCATTTGCACGGCTTTTTTCAGGGTCTCGCTGAAAACCCGGTCAGTGCCGGTATGGGGAGAAAACGATTTGGCATCTTCCCTCTGAACCAGGAAAACAACAGCCGCCCGGCGCCCTTCCCGTACCGCCCGGACCAGTTCTTTCAGGTGACGGGTTCCTCTTTCAGTAGGGGCATCCGGAAATCTGGCAATTCCCCCGTCCACCAGGGTAACGGATTTTACTTCAACATAACACCTGTTGTGGTCCTTATCCTCCAACAGCAGGTCCAGACGGCTGTTACCGTATTTCACTTCCCTCTTG
>DYZU01000176.1 GCA_022735835.1 Thermincola sp.
ACATCAATTGTGGCTTGCCCGGTCCATCCGGGGGAAAGATTGGTGGCATCAACGAGCGCAGTGCCGGGAGCCCCAAACAGAGGAAGGTTGCCTTCCCTGTCTAAGGCAATGTTTACCGTACCGGCAGTGAAACTGTTATTTTGGTTAACCGCGCTGTCGGTAAAGATAGCAAAAGTGGCTCCACCCACTAAAGCGGAAACTAAGCCTATAACCATAAGGCTCATCAAAATGCGCTTTTTCATCCGTTTTTTTCCTCCTCGTTATTTTGTTTTAAACTTTTTTCTAAGCTTTAGCTGAAGGGCGCTTAGAAAATTAATGTAAAATGTATGATCTGGTTCTCACCCCTTTCAGTTGGTAATGGTACATTTTCCCCCGGTTTAACCATGAGTTAAGGCATCATAGGGGTATTCGAATCATCAGGTTGTATGGAATTATCGGTTATTGTGGTATCATCAGTTGTTGAGTCATCATTTGTTATGGTATCATCACCTGTTGTGGTATCATCACCTGTTGTGGTATCATCACCTGTTGTGGTATTATCACCTGTTGTGGTATTATCAGCTGTTGTTGAATCATCAATTGTCGTTAAATCACCAGGTTGCCAGGGTTGCTCCTGTCCGGTAGGGTTCCCTTCCCCTTGAGGCCTAACTACAACCCTGGCCGGGACCTTCATCTGCAGGAACTCACCGTTGACCTTTATCACTAAATACCCCTCGTAAACCCCGGGCTCGGATTTAGCGTCAAGTTTCAGGTTCACGAAAAAAGGATTTCCATATAGAGCCGATATGTTATCAATGACCTTGCTATCGGTGCCTTTTTGACTGTAAGAGGTTCCATAAACACTTGCAGCAGTTATTTGCCCTAGCGGCATTTCCCTGGACCCTAATGCAGTAGTCATCTTTGAATATACCTGCGAATATAAACTGTCGTTTACGGTTTGATTTTTCAAACTGCTAAAATCCCGGGGTGATTTTCTGCCATTGTCCGGAAGCACGATAAACCCTGTCGGCGGAGTTTCTATTAACAAACTGATTTCCCCTTCAAATTGCATGGAAATCTTCAAAGGATCTCCAGTAATATTATGTAAACGCAAAACATCGTCAAAATTCCTGTTGCAACCTACCGCAACCTCACCAAAATCAAGTTCCATATCAGCGTTTTCACCTGAGGCCACCGGACGGGTTTCCCCACCAGGGTCTCCCATGGCCGGAAAGGTCGCCCGGGCTATGCCCGGGGTTATTTTCAGGAACCCGTCAATACTGGCTGCCGCAAAATAATTGTCTTTGTTTTCTGCGTTGGTCCGGAAATATGAATACGTGCGGGTGAACAGGCCGCCGCTTATTGCCGCGAGGCATAGAATTAATAAGATTATTAATTTAAACCGGTATCTTTGCATCCACCGGGAAGTCCGCCGTTTGCGTTCCAGGTACTTCCTCTCCTGGCGGGTCAGATAGTGGCGGCAGAGGATGTCTTCTACTCTTCTGACCATGGCGCTGCCACTGCCTCTCTCTTTTTCCTTTCCACTTCATCGGTAATCGCTTTGGCAATACTTCTAAGTTCACTAACAATTATTAATATCCCTGGAACCAGGATTAACCACACCAGGCCTTTCTTGGTTTTGGCAAATTCGACGAGCCGGCCGAAATACGGTATCCGCCACTTCTGCTGCCCGATCACATTCTCTGCCGGTACGGGTTTCAGGTCAGCCACATTGTTGGCATCCCCCTTGGTGCGATAGCTGACTCCGTTTCCGTCCCTGATTACCTCCGTGACACGGTGGGTCACTATACGCCGGGAATCCTCCGGGTCCTTGAATGTAATAATATCCCCTTTTTGGTACTGGTCGGACTTCTTGGCCCCCGATACCACAATCACGTCACCGGCTTTAAAAACCGGGCTCATACTCCCGCTTAACACAACCATCAATTTGTAATCAGCTACTTTGGGCATACCGTCCGGCGACAGTTTTGAGCTTACACTAAAAAAGACCGGAACGACCATTATTGCCAACAAAAAAATAACAATGGTGTTTCCAGCCCAGCGCAAATATTTAGTAAACAAAGGATCCACCTCCAACCTACTGATTCCAAATTTAGCCCGACTTTAATGAGATGAAGAACCCATATCGATACCATTCTAAGAAAGAAGTAACATTGTTGTCGTTAAAAACTTGTCGAAGCGCTCCAACGTTTTTTCGTCAACATGGAAGGAAAAATACAATTATGAGAGTCGGTTTTTACGTTTTTGCCGATTTTTTCAAGGGGTTAACGAAGGCATAACCGTTCGCAGACTGAAGATCTCCTGTTCAGCGCCAAACCTTTTTTCGACATCCGTGTCAAATAAAACTTTTCTTCACATAGTCTGAACGTATGACTTTTAACACTGATACGCTTCTGAAACATCAGGGATTTTGATTATTAGACTGCCCTAGCTGACGATATTCCTCTTGAAAAATACGCAGAAAGAAAAAAAGGCTGTCCCAAAAGTCAGATAAGTTTTTATACTCAATGA
>DYZU01000177.1 GCA_022735835.1 Thermincola sp.
AATCGAGCTGATCACCCCGATAGCGATCGAAGAGGGTCTCCGCTTCGCTATTCGCGAGGGCGGCCGGACTGTTGGCGCTGGGGTAGTCAGTGCAATTATTGAGTAGAAAAAACAGCCGAGGATAAGTACTACGGCTTTTACTGGCCTGCCGTAGTACTTATCTCTAATCTGTTTTTAAGGATCAAAACAAAAAAGGTGCGCCAAGATTTCAGGAACCGGATATATCGCGATGAGGTGAAAGGTTGCTAATCAAGAATTAGGTAGTTTTCACTGAGAATGTCCGTGACAATCGGGCGAAGAGGAGGTTTTTAATATGCCGAAACAAAAAATCAGGATCAGACTGAAGGCTTTCGACCATAAAATTCTCGATCAGTCTGCCGAGAAAATTGTTGATACAGCCAAGAGGACCGGAGCCGGCGTAGCCGGGCCCGTCCCCCTTCCGACAGAGAAAAGCATTTATACAATCCTGAGGTCTCCCCATGTTAACAAGGATTCCCGGGAGCAGTTTGAAATGAGGACTCACAAGAGGTTAATCGATATTCTGGAACCCACACCCAAAACGGTAGACGCTTTGATGAGACTTGACCTGCCGGCGGGTGTTGATATAGAGATTAAGCTGTAAATCAGTGGCCGGTGACCGATGGCCAATTGGGATTATAGATTTGCAGGCAAACCTGACATTTGGGTGAAGGCAGACCAGGGAATGCGTATAAAAAAGTGTCGGATGTCAGCCGTGGCTTCAGTCGAATCTGGGAAGGTTGACCTCTGGGCACCAGAAGTTTAGGAGGTGGCAAAATGAAAGGGATACTTGGGAAAAAGATAGGAATGACTCAAATTTATAATGAAGAGGGAAGAATTGTGCCTGTCACAGTTGTAGAGGCAGGACCGTGTTATGTTATCCAAAAGAAAACCGTGGAATCTGACGGGTATAATGCCCTCCAGCTCGGTTTTGGCGAACGCCGCGAAGCGCTGGCCAACAAGCCTGAGAAGGGCCATTTTGCCAAGGCCGGGATCAAACCCCTGCGTTATTTAAGAGAGTTTCCGGTGGACAACGCGGAGGAATATCAGGTAGGCCAGGAGATCAAGGCGGATGTCTTTGAAACAGGGGAACATGTGGATGTCATAGGAACTTCCAAAGGCAAAGGATTTGCCGGTACTATCAAAAGGTATAATTTCCAGAGAGGGCCGATGGCCCACGGCTCCAAGAGCCACCGCCGGGTAGGCAGCGCCGGGGCAAAGGGCCCGGCCAGGGTTTTTAAGGGAACCAGGCGGCCGGGACGTATGGGAGGCACCAGAGTCACCGTGCAGAACCTGGAAGTTGTAAAAGTGGATCCGGAAAGAAACCTGCTGATTATAAAAGGCGCTGTGCCGGGACCAAAGGGCAGCCTGCTTATGGTCAAAAGCAGTGTTAAGGCTTAACGGGAATCATGCCGGAAAGGAGGATATCACATGCCAAAGGTTGCTTTATATAATATGAAAGGTGAACAGGTGGGCGAATTAGACCTGAACGACAAAATATTCGGCGTGGAAGTGAATGAAGCAGTGCTGCACGATGTAGTAGTAAACCAGCTGGCCAACAGGCGACAGGGTACACGTGCCGCCAAGACCCGCGCTGAAGTAAGCGGGGGAGGCCGGAAGCCCTACCGGCAAAAAGGTACCGGCCGGGCGAGAGCCGGTTCCATCCGTTCACCCCTGTGGCGGAAAGGTGGAATTATCTTCCCACCGCAACCCCGTTCCTACAGGTATACCTTGCCGAAAAAAGTGAGAAGGCTGGCTTTAAAATCCGCCCTCTCTTCCAAAGTACAGAATGGTAATCTTATTGTCCTGGACAGACTCGCCATGAGTGAGCCGAAAACCAGGGAATTTGCCGGTGTGCTTGATAATCTGAAAGTTGATAAAAAGGCTCTTGTCGTTACTGCTGACGTTGACAATATAATCGTTAAGTCGGCGCGGAACATCCCGGGGGTTACCCCTACCCATGCTTCCAGCCTTAACGTCTATGATGTGCTGGCCCATGAAAAACTGATCATGACCAGGGACGCAGTAACCAGAGTCGAGGAGGTGCTGGCATAATGCGGAACCCTCAGGACGTACTGATAAAACCCATCATCTCAGAACGGAGCATGGATTTATTGGAACAAAACAAGTACAGTTTTTATGTAAACCCCGCAGCCAACAAGATTGAAATTAAAAATGCGGTGGAAGAACTTTTCAATGTGAAAGTTACCGATGTCAACACCATGAATGTGAAGGGCAAATTAAAGCGGGTAGGTAAATACGTAGGCCGTACTGCCCGCCGGAAAAAGGCCATCGTTACCCTGAAACAGGGCGATAAAATTGAGATTTTTGAAAATATGTAACCAATTTCCGTAGTAAAGGAGGGAATTTAAGTGGCTGTTAAAAAGTATAAGCCAACGTCACCCGGGAGACGGTTTGTGACGGTGTCTGATTTTAGTGATATTACAACTGATACTCCGGAAAAATCCCTGACTGAGCCCCTAAAGAAGAGTGCCGGGCGCAACAACCAGGGACGGATAACCGTCAGACACCGCGGGGGCGGTCACAAGAGACTGTATAGGATTATCGATTTTAAACGCGATAAAGACGGGATCCCGGCAAAGGTTGCTACCATCGAATATGACCCCAACAGGAGTTCCCGGATCGCTTTGCTTCATTACGCGGACGGTGAAAAGAGGTACATTCTTGCCCCTCTTGGACTGACCGTGGGAGATACAGTGGAATCAGGACCGGATGCCGATATCAAACCGGGCAACGCCCTTCCTCTGAGAAATATCCCGGTAGGTACCATCATTCACAATATCGAGCTAAAGCCGTTCAAAGGAGGCCAGCTGGCCCGCTCGGCCGGCAATGCTGCCCAGCTGATGGCCAAGGAAGGGGATTATGCTCATATTCGTATGCCGTCTGGGGAAGTTCGCCTGGTGCATATTAATTGCAAAGCCACTGTAGGCCAAGTAGGCAATCTCGAGCATGAGAACATTACGGTGGGCAAGGCCGGCAGAAGCCGCTGGCTTGGCCGCAGGCCAACAGTACGGGGAGTTGTCATGAACCCTGTTGACCACCCGCACGGTGGCGGGGAAGGCCGTTCACCGGTGGGCAGAAACCCTGTTACGCCTTGGGGTAAACCTGCTCTGGGAGCAAGGACACGGAAGAAAAAGACCACTGATAAGATGATTCTTAAAAGACGGACAAAATAAAAGTTAGATGACATGGAAACGAATCATCGTGAAAGGAGGCTCAAATAATGGCCAGATCCCTTAAATAGGGCCCTTATGTTGACGAAAAGCTCTTGAAAAAGATAGAAGCTATGAACGAAAAGAACGAGAAAAAAGTCATCAAGACCTGGTCCAGGAGGTCGACCATTTTTCCGCAGATGGTCGGACATACCATTGCCGTGCATGACGGGCGCAAACATGTCCCGATATACATTACCGAGGATATGGTAGGGCACAAACTGGGTGAATTCGCGCCGACAAGATTTTTCAAAGGACATGGAGCGCATACCGAGCGTTCCACTGCCCTGAAGTAATGAGAGGGGGGTTTTGCATGTCGGAAGCGCGCGCGGTAGCTAAATACATCCGTATTGCCCCTCGTAAAGTCAGGCAGGTGGTAGATTTGATCAGGGGGAAAAAGGTTAAAGAAGCCCTGGCCATCTTAAAATTTACACCGAAGAGGGCATCTGCGGCTATCGAAAAAGTTGTCAAGTCCGCTGTTGCCAATGCGGAACATAACCTGGAAATGGATAAAGATGCGCTTTTTATAGCGGAAGCCTATGTTGACCAGGGACCTACATTAAAGAGATATAACCCCAGGGCAATGGGTAGGGCTGACCTCATGAGGCGCAGAACAAGCCATATCACTGTGGTGGTTCGTGAAGAAGAGGCGGCTCCCGGGAAAGGGGAAACGGACGGCAAGAAAAAAGCGGGCGGCAGGAAGAAGACGGCCGGTGAGGCCAAAACTGCCGAGAAAAAAGACAATGTGAAAACAGCCGGTGAGAATGAACAGGTCTTGAATGAAAAGAAGAAGGTAACACGCAGGAAGAAGGAGGGATAATGAGTGGGTCAAAAAGTGCACCCGAAGGGTTTGCGTCTGGGAATTATCAAGGATTGGGATGCCAAGTGGTTTGCTGAAAAAGATTTTGCAGGCTTACTGATTGAAGATATAAAAATCAGGGATTTTATCAAAAAGAAGCTTTTCGCCGCGGGTATTTCCAGGATAGAAATAGAGAGGGCAGCGAACAGGATTAAAATAACCATTCATACGGCAAAACCGGGGATCGTGATCGGTCGCGGCGGCGCGGAAGTGGAAGCCTTGCGCAAAGAGCTGGAGAAAAAGACCGGCAAAAATGTCAATATAAATATTGTGGAAATTAAAGTACCGGAACTGGATGCCCAACTGGTGGCGGAGAACGTTGCCGCTCAGCTGGTGAAAAGGGTATCCTTCCGCCGCGCTATGAAACAGGCTGTTTCCCGTACTATGCGGATGGGCGCCCAGGGCGTGAAAATCAGCTGCAGCGGACGCCTTGCCGGGGCTGAAATGGCCAGGACCGAATGGTACAACGAGGGGAAAGTGCCTCTTCATACTCTGAGAGCGGACATTGATTACGGATTTGCCGAAGCAGACACAACTTACGGAAAAATAGGGGTAAAAGTATGGATTTACAAGGGAGAAGTTCTTCCCGAGACCAAGAAAGCTACAGCCGCCCAGGAAGGGGGAAAGTAATCTATGTTAGTACCTAAGAGAGTTAAACACCGTAAACAGCACAGGGGTACTATGGCCGGAAAGTCCAGGGCCAATACAATTTCATTTGGGGAATACGGGTTACAGGCCCTGGAGCCGGCGTGGATTACCAACAGGCAAATTGAGGCTGCCCGTATCGCGATGACCAGGTATATAAAACGGGGTGGAAAAGTCTGGATTAAGATATTTCCTGATAAGCCGGTTACCGCAAAACCCGCGGAGACCAGAATGGGCAGCGGGAAAGGTGCGCCCGAACACTGGGTTGCCGTAGTTAAACCGGGAAGAATCATGTTTGAATTGGCCGGGGTTTCGGAAGAGATAGCCCGCGAAGCCATGAGATTGGCTTCCCACAAGCTGCCCATCAAAACCAAGTTTGTGAAAAGAGAAGATCTAGGTGGTGAAGCTAATGAAAGCTAAAGATGTTCATGAATTATCCACTGACGAACTGACGAGAAAGGTCCATGACCTGAAAGATGAGCTTTTCAAACTTCGCTTTCAGTTAGCCACCGGGCAACTAGAGAACCCGCTTCGGATCAGAGAAGTGAAAAGGTCAATTGCCCGTGTGAAAACGGTATTAAGGGAGAGGGAATTGAAGGCCCAGCAGGGATAATGATTGATAAATTCAAGGTTATGTTTACCCGAGAATAGATGGAAGGGGGCTGAAACGGTGGAAGAAAGGAAAATGCGCAAAGTACAGATTGGCAAAGTCGTAAGTGACAAAATGGATAAAACCGTGGTCGTTGCCATCGAAACCCTGGTACGGCATCCTTTATACGGTAAAACCGTTAAACGGACAAAGAAGTTTAAAGCCCACGATGAAGAAAACAGCTGTCGTGTGGGCGATAAGGTCAGGGTGATGGAAACCAGGCCGCTGAGCAAGGAAAAACGGTGGCGTGTTGTTGAGATCCTGGAGAGGGAACAGCAGATTTAAGGAGGGTTAGTTCATGATTCAAGCTGAGACCATGCTCAATGTCGCGGACAATACCGGAGCCAAGAAACTGCTGTGCATCAGGGTAATGGGCGGTTCGTTCCGCAGGTATGCGCGGGTCGGAGATATAATAATCGCTTCTGTTAAAGAAGCTACGCCAGGAGGCGTGGTAAAGAAGGGTGACGTTGTCAAGGCCGTAGTTGTCAGAACTACCAAGGAAACCAAGAGACCCGACGGTTCATATATAAGGTTTGATGAGAATGCGGCTGTGATCATAAATGATCAGAAAAACCCCAGAGGAACCCGGATTTTCGGTCCGGTAGCCAGGGAGCTGCGGGACAGGGATTTTATGAAAATAATCTCCTTAGCCCCTGAAGTGCTGTAATTTACCGGCTTCACCAATAATGTACCAGAAGTAGGAGGTGGACTGTATGGCAGAACCCAAGTCCAAGATACATGTAAAGAAAGGCGACCTGGTTATGGTTATCACCGGCAAAAATGCCGGGAAGAAGGGCAAGGTGCTGGAAGTGATACCCAAGAAAAACCGTGTCGTGGTAGAAGGTGTTAATATTGTAAAAAGGCACACCCGCCCGACTCAGAAGATGCCCCAGGGAGGCATAGTGGAAAAAGAAGCTCCCATTGCCAGTTCCAATGTAATGATCTTTTGTTCCAAGTGCAATAGTCCCAGAAGGATTAATAAACAAATACTGGCAAACAATAAGAAAATCAGAGTTTGCAATAAATGCGGAGAAGCTTTTGATAAGTAGTGGCGGGAAAGGAGGTTAATCATGGCGCGTCTTAAAGAAAAATACGTGAATGAGATTATAGGCAAGCTGAAGGAGAAATTCGGCTATAAAAATATCATGCAGGTTCCCAGACTCGAGAAAATTGTAATTAATATGGGTTTGGGTGAAGCTATTCAAAATGCCAAGGCCATTGATGCCGCTGTAGGAGACCTGTCTGTCATTACCGGTCAAAGGCCCGTAGTTACCAGAGCGAAAAAATCCATTGCCGGTTTTAAGGTGCGGGCAGGGATGCCGATAGGTGTGAAGGTCACCCTGAGAGGCGACCGGATGTACGAATTTGCGGATAAGCTCTTCAATGTAGCTTTACCGAGGGTTAGAGACTTTAGGGGTGTTTCCGGCAAATCTTTTGACGGCCGGGGCAACTACACTTTGGGAATCCGGGAACAGTTGATTTTCCCGGAAATCGATTATGATAAGATTGACAAGGTCAGAGGCATGGACATCGTATTTGTCACCAGTGCCAAGACGGATGAAGAGGCCAAGGAACTTCTTAATCAGCTTGGAATGCCTTTCAGGGAATAAAAAACCAGACAAACCGTAAGGGGGGATATTAGTGGCAAAGAAATCGATGATGGCAAAAATGAACCGCCAGCCCAAGTTTTCAGTGCGCGGATATAATAGATGCAAGATCTGTGGCAGACCCCATGCTTATATGAGAAAATTTGGTATGTGCCGTATTTGTTTCCGCGAACGTGCATACCGTGGAGAAATTCCGGGAGTGAAGAAGGCAAGCTGGTAATTGGTAGAAAGGGGGTTAATTGTTTATGGTTATGACAGATCCTATTTCGGATTTCCTGACCAGGGTCCGGAATGCTAATATGGTTAACCATGAGAAAGTGGAAGTACCGGCATCCAGGGTGAAAAGAGCAATTGCCGAGATCATGAAGAATGAAGGCTATATCAAAGATTGCGAGTTCATCGATGACGGGAAACAGGGTATAATCAGGATCTACCTGAAATACGGCACCAACAAAGAGAAGGTTATAACCGGTTTGAAGCGAATCAGTAAACCCGGATTGCGTGTATATGCCAAGAAAGATCAAATTCCCCGTGTTCTCGGCGGGCTGGGCACCGCTGTGATTTCAACCTCGAAAGGAATCATGACGGACAAGGAAGCCCGTAAACAGGGACTCGGTGGGGAGATAATCTGTTATATCTGGTAGTCTGCGATAAAAACAGTTAAAGGGAAGTTATAGTGGCAGCGCTGTATATAGGAGGTGTAAACATGTCCAGGATAGGAAAACAGCCTATTACTATCCCCCAAGGGGTTGAGATAAAAGTCGAAGGGAACCTGGTCACCGTTAAAGGGCCAAAGGGACAGCTGAGCAGGCAGCTACACAAAGATATGATCATCGAAACCGGTGAAAACCAGGTAATAGTAAAAAGGCCCAGTGACGAGAAATTTCATAAATCACTGCATGGATTGACCAGGACACTGATTAATAACATGGTACTGGGCGTAACAAACGGTTTTGAGAAGGCTCTCGAACTGGTAGGTGTAGGTTACCGGGCCCAAAAACAGGGGAATAAGCTGGTGCTTTCGGTCGGTTACTCCCACCCGGTTGAAATTGAACCCGGGCCCGGTATTGAGATTGAAGTACCGGTCCCAACCAGGATAATTGTAAAAGGAGCCGACAAGGAAGCCGTAGGAGCTTTGGCAGCCAACATCAGGAAGGTCAGGGAGCCTGAACCGTATAAAGGCAAGGGAATTAAATACCAGGACGAACGTATCCGTCGCAAAGTTGGCAAGGCCGGAGGCAAGAAGAAATAGAAAGGAGTGAAACCCTTGTTTAAGCGGGTCGATCGAAAGGCTGAAAACAGGAGGAGACACCTGCGGGTCCGCAACCGGATAAAGGGCACTGCGGAACGTCCGAGATTAAGTGTATACAGAAGCCTTAACCATATTTATGTCCAGATCATCGATGACACCAAAGGAACGACTCTGGTTTCGGCATCTACCCTGGAGAGCGGATTAAGAGACCGGATTGATGCCGGAGGCAATACCGAAGCGGCAAAGGTTGTAGGTAAGGCGGTTGCCGAAAAAGCCCTGGAGAAAGGAATTAAGAAAGTGGTTTTTGACCGGGGCGGACATATCTATCACGGACGGATCAAAGCCCTGGCTGAAGCGGCGCGGGAAGCAGGTTTGGATTTTTAACTCTTTAGGTAAGGAGGGAAATGAATGGCGCGGATTGACGCTAGTAAACTTGAATTATCTGAAAAAGTAGTCAGTATAAATCGTGTGGCCAAGGTCGTCAAGGGCGGCCGCCGGTTCAGCTTTAGCGCGCTGGTGGTTGTCGGGGACAGCAACGGGCACGTGGGAGCGGGTTTGGGAAAGGCCGGCGAGGTTCCGGAATCTATTCGCAAAGGAATCGAAGACGCCAAGAAAAATATGGTTGAGGTTCCACTGGTGGGCACTACCATTCCCCACGAAGTAGTCGGTCATTTTGGCGCAGGCAAAGTGCTGCTGAAGCCGGCCGCCCCCGGTACGGGCGTTATCGCCGGCGGGCCTGTCCGGGCTATCCTTGAGTTGGCGGGAGTTAAGGATATTCTTACCAAGTCCCTTGGTTCAAACAATGCCCATAATATGGTCAATGCAACCATGGATGCCTTAAGAAGTCTCAAGCGGGCCGAAGAGGTAGCAAAACTTCGTGATAAAACCGTAGAAGAGCTCTTAGGTTAGGGGGTAGACTTTAGATGGCTAAGTTAAAAGTTACTCTGGTCAAGAGTCTTATCGGGAGTTCCAAATCCCAGAGGGACACGGTGAAGACTCTCGGATTGAGCAAGATTAACAGTTGCTCTGAACACAACGACACACCGCAGATTCGCGGGATGGTCCGCAAGGTTCAACATCTGGTAAGAGTCGAAGAAGTGGAGTAGGAGGTGTACTTATGGAGCTTCACAACATCAAGCCCGCACCGGGAGCCCGGAAAAAGCCTACCCGCAAGGGAAGGGGTATAGGCTCGGGTTTGGGTAAAACCGCAGGCCGTGGACATAAAGGGCAAAAGGCCCGTTCCGGCAGCGGTGGGAAACTCGGTTTTGAAGGCGGGCAGAAACCGTTGATTCAGAGAATTCCCAAAAGAGGATTCCATAATAAGTGGGCAAAAGAGTATGCGGAAGTAAATGTGGCGGCCCTCAATAAATTCGCCAGCGGTTCCGTGGTAACCGCCGAGGAACTTAAGAAGGCCGGCATCATTAAAAGCACCAAAGACGGGGTTAAAATTCTTGGTAAAGGTAATCTTGAAAAACCACTGACTGTTCAGGTTCGCGCCTTTAGCAAGTCTGCCGTGGAAAAGATTACTGCCGCCGGTGGAAAAGCCGAGGTGATTTAGGTTGTTAGATGCCCTGAAAAGCTCGTTAAAAGCAGGAGATTTAAGGAAAAGAGTCTTATTTACTTTGTTAATGTTTTTGGTTTTCAGGATTGGGGCACATATTCCCACTCCGGGAATAAACGCCAAGGCAATTGAGACCTTGATTAAAGGTGGAGGCAACATCCTGGGCTTCTTTGATGTGATTTCCGGAGGGGCCTTTAAGAGATTTTCCATATTTGCGATGAGTATAACCCCTTACATTAATGCCTCGATTATAATGCAGTTGCTGACAGTTGTTATACCAAAGCTGGAACAACTGTCCAAGGAAGGCGAGGAAGGCAGGAAAAAAATCACCCAGTATGTCCGCTACGGAACTGTCATCCTGGGATTCATTCAGGCTCTGGGGATGGCTTTTACCCTGAGGGCCGCCGGAGCTTTAACAAACCCCGGTATCGGGTCTTATCTGATTATCGCTATTACCCTGACAGCGGGTACCGCATTTCTCATGTGGCTCGGCGAGCAGATTACCGAGAAAGGGATAGGAAACGGTATTTCCCTGATCATCTTTGCCGGGATTGTGGCATCAATACCCGGAGCCCTGTACAGGATCTGGGTCGGATTGACCAGCGGGACTGTCAATGTCTTTAGTGTAATCCTGCTTGTTGTTATCGGAGCTGTGGTTATTGCCGCGGTCGTTGCTGTCAACGAGGGCCAGAGAAGAATCCCCGTACAGTATGCCAAAAGGGTAGTTGGAAGGCGGGTATACGGTGGCCAAAGCACTCATATACCGCTGAAGGTTAACCAGGCCGGAGTTATTCCCGTAATCTTTGCCTCATCGATTTTGTTGTTTCCGACTACAATTGCGCAGTTTTTCCCAACTCACGCAATTTCCACCTGGATCCAGAATGTGTTCAGGTGGGGCGGGCCGACCCACACCATCTTGTACGCACTGCTCATAATATTTTTTACCTATTTCTACACGGCCATTACCTTCAATCCCATGGATGTGGCTGATAACATGAAGAAATACGGTGGATTTATTCCCGGGTTAAGGCCGGGCCGGCCGACTGCCGAATATCTGGATAAGATCCTTACAAGAGTGACTCTGTCAGGTGCGATTTTCCTGGCCTTGATTGCGATCCTGCCGACCTTTGTGTTGCTTGCTACAAAGATTCAGAATGTCTACTTCGGCGGGACCGGGCTTCTCATAGTTGTGGGTGTGGCGCTGGAAACCATGAAGCAAATTGAATCTCACCTGCTTATGAGGCATTATCAAGGGTTTATGAAATAGTTGGGAGCGAGCAGACGTGATAGTTTGCAAATCGGACCGTGAGCTCAGTTACATGAGAGACGCGGGTAGAATTGTGGCTCTAACTCACAAGGAAGTGGAAAAAGCGGTCAGACCGGGAGTAACAACTCTGGAGCTTGATAAAATCGCCGAAGATTTCATTATTGCGAAAGGCGCCAGGCCCGCTTTCAAGGGTTATCACGGTTTTCCGGCTTCAATTTGTACTTCTGTGAATGAACAGGTAGTTCACGGTATTCCCAGTTTAAAGAAATTGGAAAATGGGGATATTATTAGTATTGACATCGGAGCAGAAATAAATGGATTTTTTGGTGACAGTGCAGTAACTCTTCCAGTCGGGAATATTACTGCCGAGGCCTTAAAACTGGTCCGGGTAACGGAAGAGGCCCTTTTTAAAGGGATCAGCAAAGCGCTAAAAGGTAAGCGGCTGAGCGATATATCGCACTCAATTCAAACGTACGTTGAACAAAACGGGTTCTCGGTTGTCAGGGATTATGTAGGACATGGAATTGGCAGTAATATGCACGAGGAACCGCAGGTGCCCAATTTCGGCGCCCCCGGACGCGGACCCCGGCTCCGCCCCGGCATGACACTGGCCATTGAACCTATGGTTAACCAGGGTACGTATATGGTTGAGACTTTAGCGGACAATTGGACAGTGGTTACAGCAGACAGGAAGTTATCTGCCCATTTTGAACACTCTATAGCTATTACTGATAAGGAACCCGAGATCTTAACCAAAATTTAGCTTAATCTCGGAGTAGATTTCGGGAGGTGCTGTAATGTTAGGGGAAGAGGTACAGGTAGGCCAACTTGTCAGATCCATAGCAGGTCGGGATGCAGGAAAAATTTATTTCATTTTCGATGTGCTTGATGAAGCCTTTGTTCGGGTAATTGATGGCGAGAAAAGAAAATTAACTAATCCCAAGAAAAAAAATATCAAACACCTGGAGTTTTTCCCGGCAAAAGCGGACGCTGTTGCCGAAAAGCTCCGCCGGGGAGAAGCTGTTACGGAGGAAGAAATTTCAGAAGCCATAAAGAACTTGGGATTGGGCCATAAAGGTTAGAGAGTCGAACAAAAGGGAGGGTGTTTGCCTAGTGTCTAAACAGGATGTTATTGAAGTCGAAGGAACCGTGATTGAACCGCTGCCGAATGCAATGTTCCGGGTGGAACTGGAAAACGGTCATAAAGTACTGGCTCATGTTTCCGGAAAAATAAGAATGAATTTTATCCGGATTTTGCCGGGAGATAAAGTAACTATTGAGTTATCACCCTACGACCTGACACGGGGACGCATAGTATATCGTTATAAGTAGGGTTTGCCGGAAGGAGGACAATAGATGAAAGTAAGACCATCGGTCAAACCTATATGTGAAAAGTGCAAGATTATCAAGAGAAAAGGCAAAGTAATGGTGATCTGCGAAAATCCCAAGCATAAACAGAAGCAGGGATAAATAAAAAAGGGGACTTTAACAGAATTATAGACGGAGGTGCACATAATGGCGAGGATAGCTGGGGTTGACTTGCCCCGCGAGAAACGTGTGGAAGTTGCGCTGACTTATATTTTCGGCATCGGTTTGGCTTCTTCCCAGAAGATTTTGGCCGGAACAGGAATTAACCCCGATACCAGGGTTAGGGATCTGACCGAGGAAGAGGTTGCCAAATTACGGGATTATATTGATAAGAACTTTAAGGTTGAAGGGGACCTGAGAAGGGATATTTCCTTAAGCATTAAGCGTTTGATGGAGATAGGCTGCTATCGCGGTCTTCGCCACCGGAGAGGGCTGCCTGTTCGCGGGCAGCGGACCAAGACCAATGCCAGAACGAGAAAAGGTCCCAAACGGACCGTTGGAGTACGCCGTAAAAAATAAGCAAGGGGGGTAAAGGATGGCACGCAGAGTTAGAACAAAACGTAAAGAACGGAAAAATGTCGAACATGGTGTTGCGCACATCAAATCCACTTTTAACAACACCATTGTTACTATATCCGATAAGACCGGTAACTGTATTTCCTGGGCCAGCGCCGGAATGCTCGGTTTTAAGGGGTCCAGAAAGAGCACGCCTTTCGCGGCCCAAATGGCCGCCGAGGCAGCTGCCAAGGAAGCAATGGAACACGGGATGAAAGAAATAGAAGTATATGTTAAAGGGCCCGGTGCCGGCAGAGAGGCTGCGATTAGAGCAATTCAGGCCGCGGGCTTGGAAGTTAACACGATCAAGGATGTTACTCCCATTCCCCATAATGGGTGCCGGCCGCCGAAGAGAAGAAGGGTATAGGAGGTGTTAAAACAGGATGGCCAGATATGCAGGACCTGTTTGCAGGTTATGCCGCAGAGAAGGCGCAAAGTTATATCTAAAAGGTGACAGGTGTTATACCAATAAGTGTGCTATTGACAGAAGAGGTTATGCTCCCGGACAGCATGGGCAGAGCCGCAAGAAAATATCAGAATACGGCATCCAGTTAAGGGAGAAGCAGAAGGCCCGCCGTATTTACGGAATTTTAGAGAACCAGTTCCGCAATTACTTTGAAAAGGCTGAAAGGCAAAAAGGCATTACCGGTGAAAACCTGCTTAAACTGTTAGAAAGAAGGCTTGATAATGCCGTCTTCAGATTAGGGTTTGCCGGATCCCGGACCGAAGCCAGGCAGCTGGTTCGTCACGGACACTTTACAGTAAACGGCAAAAAGGTCAATATTCCCTCATACTTGGTAAAGGTCGGCGATGTCATAGAAGTTCGCGAGAAGAGTCGTGAAATAAACAGGATCAAGGAGCTGGCGGAACAGGCTGCGCGCAAGACTCCCCCGGCCTGGATGGAGTTGGAAGCCGATCAGTACAGAGGAAAGGTGGTTGCTATTCCTTCTCGGGAAGATATTGATGTACCTATAGAAGAGCACCTGATTGTAGAGCTGTACTCCAGGTAATCAACCGAGTTTTGCGAGTCTCGAGAAGGAGGGTCACTTATGTTAGAAATAGAAAAGCCCAAAATTGAGTGTGTGGAACTAAGTGATGACAACACTTACGGAAAGTTTGTGGTTGAGCCTTTGGAGAGAGGTTACGGGATAACCCTCGGGAATTCTCTGAGGCGGATACTGCTGTCATCGCTGCCTGGTGCTGCAGTTACTTCGGTTAAGATTGACGGTGTTCTGCACGAATTTTCAACAATTCCCGGAGTACTTGAGGACGTAACGGACATAATTTTAAACCTGAAAGCCTTGTGCATAAAAATGTATACCGACGAGGAGCGCGTTCTCCGAATTGAGTCCGACCACCCCGGTGTGGTCACGGCCAGAGACATTATTACAGACGCCGATGTTGAAATTTTAAACCCCGACCTTAAGATTGCCACTATCGCTGACGGTCGTTTGTACATGGAAATCACCGTGGCCAAGGGACGCGGTTATGTTTCGGCCGAACGGAATAAAAGGGACGATCATGTGATAGGGGTAATTCCGGTGGATTCTGCTTTTACTCCGGTTCGCAAAGTGAATTACATTATTGAGGATACCAGGGTTGGACAAATTACCGACTATGACAAACTTACCCTGGAAGTGTGGACTAACGGGAGTATCAGGCCGGACGAGGCTACCAGTCTCGCGGCCAAGATTCTCAGTGAATATTTGCGGCAATTTATCGGATTAACCGAAACAATAAATGATGTCGAAATAATGGTAGAAAAAGAAGAAGAGGAGAAGGACAAGATTCTGGAAATGACTATTGAAGAGCTTGACCTCTCCGTACGTTCTTATAACTGCCTGAAACGGGCAGGAATCAATACAGTTGAAGAATTGACCCAACGGACAGAAGAGGATATGATCAAAGTACGCAACCTTGGCAAGAAATCGCTGGAAGAGGTTATCCAGAAACTGCGCGAACTGGGTCTATCCCTGAAGGAGTCGGATGATTAAAAAGGGGGGAAATACAATGGCATTTCCTAAACTCGGTGTTCCTACCGACCACAGGAAAGCAATGTTACGCAATATGGTAACTTCCTTGCTGCGCGAGGAAAGGGTGCAGACCACTGCTGCCCGGGCCAGGTCAGTAAGCCGTTTGGCAGAAAAGATGATCACGCTTGGTAAACGCGGTGACCTTCATGCCAGGAGGCAGGCGGCAGAGTTTATTTTAGATGAGGATGTCCTAAAAAAACTGTTCGACGTGTTGGCTACCAAGTATGCCGACCGCCAGGGCGGATATACCCGGATTATCAAAGTAGGCCACCGGCGCGGTGATGCTGCTGAGATGGTTGTTTTAGAACTGGTATAAGTCAGTCCGGAAGATTTGGGTCAGGATGGTTTACTAATCAAGAAGATGTAAACAATTCCTGACTTCTGTTTTTACCGGAACCGGGTGCCTTTATGAAGCCGCGACATTAGACATCCTTCGCGTCAGTATTTGATATTGGTTGTACGACCGGACCTTCTGAATATAATTAATTATCTGTGTATTAAAATTACTTGTGTGGTGTTTTATGGGCAGTCTGATTGAAATTCAGAATTTAACCTTCTGGTACGGGGAGGATAAGCAAGAGGTCCCGGTAATCAAGGACATTAACCTCAGCGTTAAAAAGGGCGAATTTATTGCTGTGGTAGGCCCTAACGGTTCCGGGAAATCCACGCTTATCAGGCACCTGAACGGGTTTTTGGCGCCCTGCCGGGGCAGGGTAACGGTCGACGGGCTTGATACCGCGGAAAGCCGAAACTTACCTGTTATTCGCCGGAAAGTAGGGATGGTTTTTCAGAATCCGGATACCCAGCTTTTTGCTTCGGTGGTGGAAGAGGATGTAGCCTTCGGGGTGGAAAACCTGGGCCTTCCCCGGGCCGAAATAAGGGAGAGGGTGGACAGCGCCCTGGCCCAGGTAGGGATGCTAGAATACAAACACTACCCTCCCCACCGTTTATCAGGAGGTCAAAAGCAGAAAGTGGCCATAGCCGGAATCCTTGCTGTCCAACCTGAGTGCATAGTTCTTGACGAACCCACCTCCATGCTGGACCCCCGGGGGAAAAAGGAAGTCCGGGAAGCCGTCAGGGCTTTGAACGCCGCCCTGGGAATCACTGTTATCTATGTGACCCATGATATGAACGAGGTTCTTCGATGCGACAGGCTGGCAGCACTTTCGGGTGGGGAGATTGTTTTTACCGGCAGGCCGGAAGATTTTTTCGCGGACCGGGAATGCCTTCACCGGATAGGATTGCAGGCGCCCCCTATCAAGGAATTGGTGCACAGCCTGACCGAAGAAGGATTCGACCTGCCGAGAGATCTTAATTCTCCCGAGGAACTGGTGGATGCTTTATGCCGATAGAATTCAGAAACATCAGCTACACATATTCAAAAAAGACACCTTTTGCCAGGAAAGGCTTAACCAACGTCAGCCTCACCGTAAACGACGGTGAGTGGGTCGCCGTTATGGGTCCTACCGGTTCAGGCAAGTCGACTCTGCTCCAGCACTTAAACGGCCTGTTAAAACCCGATTTGGGTGAAGTGCTTCTGGATCATGTCAACATCCACTCTTCTTCCGCTGCTCTACGGGAGACCAGGCAAAAGGTAGGGCTTGTCTTCCAGTACCCCGAGCACCAGTTGTTTGGCAGTACTGTTTACGAAGAGATAGCCTATGGGCCGGAAAATTACGGTTATGCTGCGTCAGATGTGGAACAAAGGGTAAAAACAGCCATGGAAACGGTCGGGTTGGATTATTTGAAATACAAAGACCGTCACCCTTACGAGCTGAGCGGAGGTGAAAAGCGCAGGATTGCCCTGGCCGGAGTCCTGGCCACCGACCCGCAGATTATTGCCCTGGACGAACCTACAGCGGGACTGGATCCTTCCGGAAGGCAGAAGCTTGTGGAGACAATAACCCAATTAAACCGGGACTACGGAAAAACCGTAATTTGGGTAACTCATGAGATAACGGAAATCGCTGCCCTGGTCAACAGGGTTTTGGTGATCAAAGACGGGCAGGTGGTTTTAGACGGAGCTGCCCGCGAAGTCTTGAACAACCATCTGATGACGCAACTGGGACTGGATGTCCCGGTGGCGGTGGAAATTTCCCATCATATGAGAAGAAAAGGGAAGGCTGTTGAGGGGCAGCCGCTGACTATCGAAGAGATCAAAAAAGAAATAGTCAGGCTTGTGAGGTAACATATGGAAGGTATTGTCTTAGGCCAGTATGTGCCCGGGAATTCATTCTTACATAAGCTTGACCCCAGGACCAAGCTGATTATGTCCGCAGTATTGTTGTGGGTTATTTTTCTTCTTGAGGGACCGTTAGAATATACGGGGTTTGGGTTATTTATTGTCTTTTTGTACCTCCTGGCAGGCGTTTCGGGCAGTTTCCTGAAAATATTAAGGCCCGGCTTGTACCTGGTGTTAATCACGCTCATTATAAACATGATTTTTACGCCCGGCCGTGTTGTTCTTGATCTGGGGCTGGCAGACATCACCCGCGAGGGCTTAATCCAGGGCCTGACCATGGGGTTTAGGCTGGTCTTCCTGATATCCATGTCATCTCTGGTCACCCTGACCACATCGCCGGTGCGGATGACAGACGGGCTGGAGCTTCTCTTGAAACCGTTCAAAAAGATCGGGGTACCGGCCAGTGAACTGGCCATGATGATGAACATTGCCTTAAGATTTATTCCGACTTTTTGGGAAGAAACCGATAAAATAAGAAAAGCCCAGATTGCCAGGGGAGCGGACTTTGACAGCTGGAACCTGGGCCGGAGAATCAAATATATAACTGCCTTGTTGGTACCCCTGTTTGTAAGCGCTTTCAGAAAGGCTGACGAACTGTCCATGGCCATGGAAGCCAGGGGCTACACGGTAGGCATGGAAAGAACCAGCCTGCATGAACTGAAAATGAACCCCCGCGACTACCTGGTCCTGACCGTATTTTTTATTTCAGTAGCCGCTTTCGTAATCAATAAATACTTCATTTGAGCAAACTTGGAGGATGGTTCACTTTGCGCAATATCAAAGTAACAATTGAATACGACGGCACCAACTACCACGGCTTTCAACGCCAGACCGCAGATTTGCCAACAATTCAGCAGGTACTGGAAGCAACCCTGGCCAAGCTCACCCAACATCCGGTAACCGTAATTGGAGCAGGCCGGACAGATGCCGGGGTCCATGCCAAAGGACAGGTAATAAACTTTACTACCGGCTGCCGGATACCCGGGGACAGGATTGTCCTGGCCCTGAACAGCTTGCTTCCGGACGATATTGTGGCCCAACAAGCGGAAGAGGTGGATATGTCATTTCATGCCCAGTTTTCAGCAAAGAGCAAAGTGTACAGGTATCATATTTTTAATTCCCGGGTGCCGTCAGCTTTTCACAGGCTGTATAGTTATCATGTCCCACAGGAACTGGATATTGATAAGATGAGAGAAGCAGCCGGGTATATCATAGGGCGGCACGATTTTTCCGCCTTCCGGGCCGCCGGGTCCAAGGCTAAAACATCCATGAGAAACGTTTACAGACTCGATATAGAACACGTCCCGCCGCACATATATTTAACCATTGAGGCTGACGGTTTTTTATACAATATGGTCAGGATTATCACCGGAACGCTGCTCTATGTGGGCAAAGGCAAACTAACTCCCCGTGATATCCGTAAGTTCATCGAAGCGGGCAGGCGGGAAGATGCGGGTCCTACTGTCCCGCCGCAGGGACTGTGCCTGATGCAGGTGAAGTATTAAATACTTTCTTGACACGGGAGCGTTTTTTGTAATAAAATATATTCGTGACTTTATAACCAGTCCACAGCCCCGGACTAGTTTAAATGGCCTGCCAGTGGTAGATGGCGGCCAAATAATGAGGCAGCGGTAAGGAGGGAAGAAAATGTCCACTTATATGGCCAAGCCAAATGAGATAAAGAAGAAGTGGTACATTATCAATGCTGAAGGAAAAGCTCTCGGTCGGGTAGCTTCGGAAGCAGCCCGGCTCTTAAGAGGGAAACATAAGCCGGTTTATACGCCCCACGTTGACACCGGGGATTATGTAATCGTGATTAACGCCGAAAAAGTTATTCTTACGGGTAAAAAATTACAGCAAAAGCAATACATTCGTCACTCCGGTTATCCCGGTGGACTCAAGGTTACACCTTATGAAAGGCTGCTCAAAGAAAAACCGGAACTGGCCATTGAAAAAGCCGTCAAGGGTATGTTGCCGCATAATCGTTTAGGTCGCGCGCAGGGACGCAAACTCAAAGTTTACAGGGGAGAGGAACATCCCCATGCGGCTCAGCAGCCTGAAATATGGGAATTTGCCGGTTAATGTAACAGGAAGGAGGAAGTGAGTGTGGCACAGGTTCAATTTCAGGGAACAGGACGCCGGAAAAATGCAGTTGCCCGTGTTCGGGTTGTTCCGGGCGATGGCAGATTGATTGTCAATAATAAGCCTCTGGACGAATATTTCGGTAAAAAGACTCTTGAAATGATAGTAAAACAACCGTTGAAGTTAACCAATACCCTTGGCCAGTACGATATTCTGGCCAAGGTTGAGGGTGGGGGTACTTCCGGCCAGGCCGGAGCTATGCGCCTGGGTATTGCCCGCGCCTTGATCAAGGCCGATCCCAACTTGCGCGGAGTATTGAAAAAAGCCGGGTTTTTAACCAGGGACCCCAGGATGAAGGAAAGAAAGAAATATGGTTTAAAGAAGGCCCGCCGGGCTCCCCAGTATTCGAAACGTTAAGCAAAGGAAGGTTTTGGTCCTTCCTTTTTTGTTTCTCCTAAGTTATACTAAGTGTATGAGCTTTTTAAAATTTTTCAGAAAATTCGCCGTTAACTACATAAATAAAAGAGGAATATAAGTATTTAAATAGAATACTTTTTATTAGGACTTTTGAAAAATTATTGGGAAAGGAGGGGAAAAGAGAAGAATGGAAAACAAATTACATAGCAGGTCATTCAAGACTTTTATGTTCTTGGCTGCAGTTTTGGCATTGATGGCATTGCTGGTTGCCGGTTGCGGCACGAAGCCGACTAGCTCTGAAAAAACGGCTCCTCCGGCCAGCACTACGTCAACTCCTGCTTCGTCCGAGAAGAAGGATACTCCGGTAAAGGTGGACAGTTCAGCGATAGCTAATATCGAATGCGCCCAGTGTCATGAAATGTGGCCGGAAATTGCCACGTGGCAGACTTCCGTTCACGCGAAGGTTCCTTGCCTGACCTGCCACCAGGGATATACCCCGAACAAGGCCGCTCATGACAGTGGGTTTGCCAAGCCCATCAGGATTAAAAACCCGGTTTCCGATGAGGCTTGCAGGAGTTGCCATGCTATGGAAAACAGGCTGGCTACCCTGCTGCCTGACCTGATTGCCCCCCATGAGAAGCACGAGAAGGGTCAGGTTCCCTGCCTGGCATGCCACAGGTTTGTGACCCACGGCAACATTGCCGAACGCAAGGTTACCACCAGAGCGGAGTATGCCAACTATGACCAGTGGACTCCTGACCTGGCCAGGAAAGCGGCTCCCCAGGTTATGCGCCGTCCCAATATGTTTGTATGTATAACCTGTCACGAGCAGCGCAAGGTTACTACCAAATGCGCCGCCTGTCATTACTATGAAGACAGGAAGAGCCTGCCTTCCCATGAAAACCCGCAGTGGAAGGTGGTTCACGGTAAAGCCGGACGCCAGGATGTCAATAACTGTGCTAAGTGCCACTATGATAAGGAAAGCCAGAAATTTGCATCTCCTTCCACGGGAGATCTGATTGCTGACTTTGCCCGGGCCAACAGTTACTGCTACGGATGCCACCTGAAACGTCCTCCCAACCATGACGGGCAGTGGATGTCCAAACACCCACAGATGGCCAATGAGAGAGGACTGCCGAACTGTTTTGCCTGCCACGACAGGAACCAGCCCGGACCTAACGTTACCGGCACATACTGCAACACCTGTCACTGGTTCCCGGTTCCGGCGCCGGCGCCGCAGGCTTCTCAGGAACAAAAACAATAAATTAGCCTAAACTGAAGGAGTATACTAAATGAGGAGGACTGTAAAGGTCCTCCTTCTTATTTTGGCCTGGGAATTTCCTGGGTATAATATTTGACCAGCCCGGAATAAATGGCGTAGACTAATTTCCGCTGGTAGGCGGGGTCTGTCAGCAATTTGGCTTCGGCCGGGTTGGAGATAAACCCTATTTCAATAATTACGGAAGTCATTTTTGTGTTGCGGGTAGTGAAGAAATCTTCCGGTTTGGCGACTCTCCTGGTGTTCCCCAGAATCCTGACCATTTCGGACTGGATAGCTTCGGCCAGTTGCTTACTTTCCGTCCGGTTTCGCTGGTAAAAGGTTTGAGCTCCCCGCCAGCGGGAAGAGGGGATGGCATTAACATGGATGCTCAGATAAAGGTCAGCCTTGTTTTTATTGGCCAACTGAACCCTTTTGCTTAAGTCCTCTCTTTTTCTGGTTAACAGGCTGCCGGAACCGGGGGTGCCAAAATCAGTATCAGAATTGCGGGTCATTATAACCCTGGCCCCGGCTTGGTTGAGAAGTTTTTGCAGTCTTTTGCCGACCTGGAGGACAATATCTTTTTCTTTGACCCCATTATAACCGACTGCCCCCGGATCAATTCCTCCATGGCCCGGGTCAACTACAATGACCCTGTTGGCCACGGCCCAGGAGGTGGTTGGGAATTCACGGTTTAAGGCCAACACGGAATTTAGGCCGATCAGCAGGAAAAATACTATAATGACGGTACACAAAAAACTTTTTGGCAGTCGAAAGGCTTTTATGAAGACTAACTGCAAGATAACCCTCCTTCAAGAGATTCTTTTTAACTATATGCGTTCAGATGAAAAGTTATAACAAAGATAGCAGGAATTCCCGCCGGCCTCAAGAAATATCACATAAATATTGAAATGACGGCTAAAATAGGAATAAAGGAGGGAAAAACTTGAGCAATATTGTGTTTTGCGGGGTGGCGCCTCATCCACCGATATTGCTTCCTGAAATAGGGGGCAGGAATGCGAAAAAAGTTACGGCAACCTTCCAGGCTATGGAAAAATTTGTTGACCGCATTATCAGGAGCGGAGCAGAAGTGATTGTGATTATGTCGCCGCATGCCCCGGTTTTCCGGGACGGCATAGCTATTAACGGCAGCAATGTTCTAACCGGAGATTTGAGACATTTCTGGGCTGACCTGGAGTTTGAATACAACAATGACATGGAGTTGACCCGGGAAATAATCAACCAGGCCCGGCGGCAAGGGATAGTGGCATTTGAGCTTGATGACGGGATAGCCGCGGAATACGGCGTATCCACGAAGCTGGACCATGGGGTGCTGGTGCCGGTGTACTTCCTGGACAAAGCCGGGTTAGACCTGCCCATGGTTTCTATATCTATGGGCCTGCTCCCGTTTGAAGAACTTTATGCTTTTGGAACAGCGATCCAAAAGGCCGCAGACATTCAGGAAAAAAAGACAGCCCTGATTGCCAGCGGTGACTTATCTCACCGGTTGACCCGGGGCGCGCCCGCCGGTTACTCTCCCCAGGGAGCTGTTTTTGACAGGACAATAGTGGAGCTGTTGAAAAATAAAGACTTCAGGGGCATTATTAACATAGACCGGAACATGGCCGAAGAGGCAGGGGAATGCGGGCTGAGGACAATAATCATGATGCTTGGAGCCCTGGACGGCCGGGAAGTGGATGCGGAAATTTTATCATATGAGGGGCCTTTCGGAGTAGGTTATCTGGTGGCCACCTTTGCTCCACGGGGCGGCGGCAGGGAAAGTCTTCTGGAACAAATGGCCGGCGAGCGCCAAGCAAAAATTCAGTCGCGCAGGACCGGTGAAAGTCTCCTGGTGGCTTTGGCCAGAAAAGCGCTGGAGACCTATGTTAATGAAGGGCGGAAGATTAAGCCGGATACCGGTGTTAGCCCTTTGCTGCAGGAACCGGCGGGGGTATTTGTTTCCCTGAAAAAGCACGGGCAGCTGCGCGGGTGTATTGGAACCGTTATGCCGACAACGGAAAATGTCGGTTATGAAATCGTAAACAACGCCATCAGCGCGGGGACCATGGACCCGAGGTTTGAGCCGGTAAGGCCGGAGGAACTGGACGACCTGGTCTACTCGGTGGACGTTTTAAAGCCGCCTGAGCCTGTTGAAAGCCTGGACCAGCTTGATGTAAAACGTTACGGCGTCATAGTCCGCAGCGGAAGAAGGTCCGGTTTGTTGCTGCCGAACCTGGAGGGGATTGACACGGTGGAACAGCAGGTAGCCATAGCCCGGCAGAAAGCGGGTATCGGTCCCGATGAACCAGTCCGCTTGGAAAGATTTGAAGTAATAAGGTATTACTGAAAACGGGAGTGTTTTTATGAAACAGGCAATGTTCTGGGAGAAAACAGGGGATGATAAAGTCCAGTGCTTGCTGTGCCCTCAGAAATGTGTGATTGCTCCCGGCAGAAAAGGCTTTTGCCGTGTAAGGCTGAATAGCGGCGGAGAACTGTTTACCATTAATTACGGCAAATGCTCCTCTTACGGAATGGATCCTATAGAAAAAAAGCCGCTATACCATTTTTACCCGGGATCGTATATTTTCTCAGTGGGCACTTTTGGATGCAACCTGCGCTGCGGCTTTTGCCAGAACTGGAGCATTGCCCACGGCGACCCGGAGACAGTCACCATTTCTCCCGCAGAACTTGTGAAGATTGCCGCGGCGGAACACGCAGGGCACAGGTCGGTGGGAATCGCTTATACTTATTCGGAGCCCTTTATGTGGTACGAATACGTTTATGACACTGCCGGATTAGCCAGAAAAGCCGGGTTGAAGAATGTCCTGGTGACTAACGGCTTTATCAATCCTGAACCCCTGGAGGAGCTGCTTCCTCTCATTGATGCCATGAACATCGATGTAAAAGGGTTCAGTGACAGGTATTACAACGAAACGTGTGTGGGGGAACTGTACCCGGTGCTGGAGACAGTGGAAAAGGCGAGCAAGCGCTGCCACGTGGAAGTCACCACTTTGCTGGTCACCGGGTTGAACGATTCGGAAGAAGAAATTTCCGGCCTGGTGGACTGGCTGGCCGGGGTGGACAAAGATATCCCCCTGCACTTTTCCAGGTATTTTCCCAATTATAAAATGGATTTACCCCCGACGCCGCTTCATACTTTGGAAAAGGCCAGGAAAATTGCCCGCCAAAAACTGAGCTATGTATACCTGGGCAATGTTTTCGGTTCTGACGGAAGCAATACCTACTGCCCGCAGTGCGGCGAACTGCTGATTTACCGCGGGGCTTACCGGGCGGTAAACAAGGGAATAAAAGGCAAAAATTGCCGCAGGTGCGGCAGGGAGATAAATATCATCGGAAATATATAATTGGATAGAGATGTATAACCTGTTCATGAGGGTTGTCAGGAAAATCAGGTCAGAAAAAAAGCGGGTGCGGTAGCCCCGCATTTTTTTGCGATTTCTGGAAAAAATAGAGTGTAGAAAAAGGCTATCCGTCGCGGACCAGGTGAAAGGAGAGACCCTCTTGCTGACAAGACGACAGTTTATCAAGATGGCCATGGCTGCCACGACCGCGCTCCAGCTTTCTGATTATCTCATCCCCATGCTGGCTGAGGCCTTTACGGGAAAGAAAAAGCCCCCGGTCATCTGGCTGGAGATGATGACGTGTACTGGAAACTACCTTTCTATCGCCAATACCCTGCATCCCAACATGCGGGAGTTGTTATTTGATAC
>DYZU01000178.1 GCA_022735835.1 Thermincola sp.
ACAGCCGGATTTCTGTAATCAGCCTTATTGACGGAGGAGAAATTAAAAGGATCAATTTTTAGGCAAAAAACGTTGCTGGACAGGAAAGAGCATTTCCGGGCCTATGCCGCCAAAACAAAAGGGTTAGCGGAGGAGGTCTGCGGGGAAGAATATTATTTTGACAGTGAGGAGTTGGAGAAGATTTTGGAAGAAGCAAAGAAGTAGTGTTGAGCGGTGAGTAGACTCCCTACCATTCAGACAAGTACGACGCGTTTCAATACCGTTTTTTAACCAGTCGACGATAAAATCTTGCAGTCCGAGGAAAAAGTATTGTAAATTAATTAACAGTCACGGTATCCCAAAACTTGAAAGGACATTAGTTATTTTTTCAAAGATACTATTATGAACGCAGTTATAAAACCAAAAACCTGCAATTGCTGGCATTATATGGCAAAGAAATACCTAAGTGTCTTTTAAATTTTCAAACTTTTACGGATTCAGGTAAGGTGCTATAAAGTGCCATTAAAAATAACAAATCCTTTAAGCGGTGATTTCTCCTGTTTGAAAAACTGTATTAAGGGGTTGAAAGTCATGGTTGAGGAAAAAACAGACTTTTGGGAGAGCTTTATTGAAACCGGAGAAGTTCCAGGGGAAGTTACCCCTACTATCAGGGATTCCTGGAAGCGCTGCCGGGATAATAACGTTAACCCTGCCCATGTTACTGAGGTTGATGTTCTAACGCTATCCGAGCTAAAGGAAAAAATCGAAGCTAACCAGGAGTTGATAAGCGTATCCAACCCTATTATGGAAAATGTTTTTGAGATATTGCGCGGAATGGGAATTATAGTAATTTTATCAGACTTCCAGGGTTACATTTTAAAGTGTATCGTTGACGAAGGGTTCCAGAAACAGGCCAAAAAAGTTATGTTATGTGAAGGGGTTAATTGGAGCGAGCAGTTGAATGGAACCAATGCTATTGGTACATCTCTCGTTGAGCAACAGCCTGTAAAGATTTTGGGCCGTGAACACTTTATTAAGAAAAATCATATCCTGGCATGTGCTGCCTCTCCAATTTTTGACGTAAACGGCCAGCTTCTGGCTACCCTTGATCTGACGGGAGAAGCTAAAGGAAGCATAGATCAGATATTCCGGCTCGTCAGAATGGCAGCCCGAAACATTGAAAGGGAATTGCAGTTCTTACATTTGCAAAAACAATTTAACCTACACAAAGCTAAGCATGACAGTATTGTTGAATTAATTAAAGAAGGAGTGCTATTTCTCGACAAGGAAGGCACTATCTGTGAGGTCAACCAGGCTGCGACTAAGGTGTTGGGTATAAAAAATAAAAACGACTTTTTAGGAAAAAACATTCAAGAATTGTTTAATGTTCACAACATTTGGATGTTCAATTATTCTAAGCTGGATAAGTCTGAATTAACTATTAGCTCCAAATCCGGTTCCGCAATGTTTAGTGCGCGGGCTAATAAAATCTGTGATTCCAAGGGAAACCTTGAAGGCGTTGTCGCTATTGTCGACCTGGACAATAGGATTGAAAAAAGGCGGGTGGGAGAGAGCACTTCATCCAAATTTCTGGAACACAGCAGCAGTATAAGTTATACTTTTGACAAAATTATCGGGAAAAGTGAACATCTTTCTAGGGTTATCTCACAGTGCAAGCGGGTGGCCAGGAGTAACTCTACAGTTTTGTTGGTTGGCGAAACGGGTACGGGTAAGGAAATGCTAGCCCAGTCTATTCACCAGGAGAGCGAAAGAAGAACTCACCCATTTATAGGTCTGAACTGCGCTGCTATTCCGGCGGAATTGTTGGAAAGCGAGCTATTTGGGTACGAGGAAGGAGCCTTTACTGGGGCTCGCAAGGGGGGTAACCCCGGAAAATTTGAACAGGCCAATGGCGGCACTCTTTTTCTTGATGAGATAGGGGATATGCCTTTCTCGGCCCAGGTCAGCCTGTTAAGGGTCTTACAAGAAAAACAAGTGTTGCGCATAGGTGGCAGACAGTCGAAACAGGTAGATGTAAGGATTATTGCCGCGACACACCGCAATCTTTCGGAATTGGTCAATAAAGGTTTATTCCGTCAAGACCTGTTTTTCCGGCTTAATGTTGTAAGTATATATATTCCGCCCTTGCGGGAGAGGAAAGAGGATATCGAACTGTTAGCCCGTTTCTTTTTTGATAAATTTAAAACCGAGATGGGTAGGCCGACAATGGAATTATTGCCGCAAACCATTAAGAAATTCAAGGAATATAGTTGGCCCGGCAATATACGGGAATTAAAAAATACTATAGAAGCACTTGTCAATGTGGTGGAAGAGGATATAATAACCCCCGAGCACTTACCTGAGGGTATAATGAAAGAGCTAAACGGACAAATCTTTACGCCAAAAAAAAAGAAATTAAAGGATTTAGAGGAAACTGCTATCAAGCAAGCACTCATCGACTGTAACGGTGATCTGAGCGCCGTTGTTTCTGTTTTGGGTATAGGCAGGAGTACCCTGTACAGAAAAATTAAGGAATACAAAATCGATGTCAAAGCCCTTAGAAAAGGCAAGGGAATGATAGGGTGATATTAATCCTTTTCATTTTTAAATATGTAAAACATATGGGACTAAGTGAAGATCTATAATATTGTCCCATTTTGGGAACGGATGTTTCAAAACGAGAAAAACGGATGAGTACTTTGATGCTAAGTCACCCGTCAAATTCTTGATATTATTGTTGTTAAATTAAGTTCCAAGACAAAAGAAATAAGGCAAGAAATAGACTGGCGCAGTATAACAAGGCCCTGTGAAACCGAGGTTTTACTGGGCCAATTTTTTTTGGCATGGAATTTGCTTTTAACTATAGATAAGTATTACGGTCCAGCCTTTGTGCATCGCAACATACAGATGGATAGGTTTTGAGAGACTATCGGACTGGCTGTACTCATAACAGCTAAAGATGGAACTCTAATTTCTTTGCCTAGCTGTTTTACACGGTTTTAGAGAGAAAATATGTTCGACACCAAAGGTTGGGCAAATGGTCAACAATTTTAGCAGAAAGGAGGTTTAGAAACGGCAAGAGGTTGGGTGTGTAATAAAACTAACTAATTTTTAAAGGGGGATTTTTTAAATGGTGGTATCCAAAAAGGAAGTAAATTCTGTAAGCCCGAGGATTCAGAAATTAATTGAAGGATTGTATTCTGTGACTCCGGAAATTGAATCGGAAAGAGCGGTCTTAATTACGAAGTCTTTTAAAGAAACCGAGTCGTTGCCAATGATTGTTCGCCGGGCTAAAGCACTGGAAAAAATTCTAAGTGAAATGACAGTGGTTATTCGTGACGAGGAACTGATAGTAGGTAATTTAACTGCCAGTCCTCGGGGAGCCCAGATTTTTCCTGAGTTTTCAAACAAATGGTTATTAAGCGAATTTGAAACTTTAGCCAAGCGCAAAGGCGACGTATTCCTTATTTCTGAACAAACTAAAAAAGCTCTCCGGGAAGCCTTCCAGTATTGGGACGGTAGAACGGTCAATGAATTAGCAGAGCAATACATGTTCCCGGAAACAAGGGAAGCTATTGCAGCTGGTGTTTTCACGGTTGGCAATTACTTTTTTAACGGTGTAGGTCACATCAGTGTGGATTACGCCAAGGTACTGGCCATAGGATTCAATGGTATAATTGCGGAAGCAGAAGCAGAGATGGCGAAAGCTGATACTTCCAAACCGGATTATATTAAGAAAAAACAGTTTTTAACAGCTGTGATTATTGCAGCCAAAGCCGCAATTACTTATGCCACTCGTTTTGCCGCCCTGGCAAGGGACTTGGCTAAACGGTCCCAGGATCCCCGCAGGCGCGACGAACTCCTGCAAATTGCCGAAAACTGCGAATGGGTTCCCGCTAACCCGGCCCGCTCCTTCTACGAGGCATTGCAGTCATTCTGGTTTGTCCAGGCAATCATTCAACTGGAATCTAACGGTCACTCCATTTCACCGATGCGGTTCGACCAGTATATTTATCCTTATTACAAGCAGGATGTAACTAGTGGCAAAATTACCAGGGAAAAGGCTCAGGAACTTCTCGACTGCCTCTGGGTCAAATTTAACGATGTAAACAAAGTTCGGGATGAGGGTTCAACCAAGGCGTTCGGAGGTTATCCGATGTTCCAGAACCTGATTGTGGGGGGTCAGACTGCTGATGGAGTAGATGCTACCAACGAACTGTCATTTATGTGTTTAGAGGCGACTGCACATACAAAATTGCCGCAACCTTCAATTTCTATCCGGGTATGGAACAAAACTCCTGACAGTTTACTGTTAAAAGCCTGTGAAGTTACCCGGTTAGGCCTTGGTATGCCGGCATATTACAATGACGAAGTAATTATTCCTGCCTTGGTTAGCCGCGGAGTAACATTAAGGGACGCTCGGGATTACGGAATAATCGGATGTGTAGAACCCCAAAAAGGGGGCAAAACCGAAGGATGGCATGATGCGGCTTTCTTTAACATCGCAAAAGTGTTAGAAATAACCATCAATAATGGAATGGCTAACGGTAAGCAACTGGGCCCCCAAACCGGGGAGTTCACATCCTTTAAATCGTTTGAAGAGTTTATGGACGCATACCGAAAGCAAATGGAGTATTTCGTAAGCCTGCTAATTAATGCAGATAATTCCGTAGACCTTGCTCATGGTGAAAGAGCGCCCTTACCGTTCCTGTCCTCAATGGTAGAGGACTGTATCGGAAAAGGCAAATCACTGCAGGAGGGCGGCGCCCATTACAACTTTACCGGGCCGCAGGGAGTCGGTGTAGCCAATGTGGGTGATTCACTGGCTGCAATTAAGAAACTTGTATTTGACGAAAAGGTGATTACGTTGAATGAACTGAAGAGTGCGCTTGACAGCAATTTTGCAGATAAGGAGGACCTGCGTCAGATGCTGTTGAACAGGGCGCCGAAATTTGGCAATGATATGGACGAAGTTGATAATTTAGCCCGCGAGGGTGCCTTGATTTATTGCCGTGAAGTTGAGAAATACCTAAACCCTCGTGGAGGGCAGTTCCAGCCTGGTCTGTACCCTGTTTCGGCCAACGTTCCAATGGGAGCCGGGACCGGGGCTACACCGGACGGAAGACTGGAAGGTACACCACTGGCAGACGGCGTTTCACCGGTTTCCGGGAGAGATTCGGCAGGACCAACAGCAGCCGTTAACTCTGTTTCAAAACTTGATCACCACATCGCCTCCAACGGGACCCTGTTTAACCAGAAGTTCCATCCGTCAGCTCTGGAAGGGGAATCAGGCCTCCAGAACTTGGCAGCCCTTGTCCGCAGTTACTTCGACCAAAAAGGCCTGCATGTCCAGTTTAACGTAGTTAGCCGTGAGAAACTCCTCGATGCTCAAAAGAATCCAGATAAATACCGGGATCTGGTTGTTCGTGTAGCAGGTTACAGCGCTCATTTTACCTCCTTGGATAAAACAATTCAAGATGACATTATTGCAAGAACAGAACACATTTTCTAAAGCTATCCTTAAAGAAGCGGAGAGGGGTTTCTTATGGTATGGGATAGGGGCGGAGATTATCTCTGCCCCCTCATCCCATAATGTTACAGTAATGGGGGGACTAAAAATTGTCTGCTTACGGGTTAGACTTACAGGCTAAAGGAATAGTCTTTGATATTCAACGGTTTTCTGTGCATGACGGCCCGGGTATTCGCACGCTGGTGTTTTTAAAAGGATGCCCCCTACGCTGCCCGTGGTGCAGCAATCCCGAATCCCAACGCCTGGAACGAGAAATTATGTTTATTGCCAGTAACTGTATCGGATGCAATAAATGTTTGGCTGTATGTCCCACGGGCGCTATTGATCTTGATTTGCCTTCCCGGGTAAGGCGTGAAAAATGCAACCTTTGTGGGAAATGTATCGAAGTATGTTACGCTGCGGCACTGATTATGGCCGGACAGGAAAAAACAGTTGAAATGATTTTGGACGAACTTAAAAAAGATAACATTTATTACCGCCGTTCAGGCGGTGGTATTACCTTTTCAGGCGGGGAACCGTTTATACAGCAAGATTTTTTCGAACAATTACTTGCCGGGTGCAAGGCTAACGGCTGGCACACCACCATTGAAACAACAGGCTTTACAACAAAAAAAGTTCTAAAACGTGTATTGCCTTTGGTGGACTTAGTTTTAATGGATATAAAACACATGAATGACCAAAAACATAAGAAGTATGTCGGCAGATCCAACAAAACCGTGCTAAGAAACGCTAGGTTAGTTGCAGCGTCCGGGGTTCAGATGATCGTTCGCGTACCTGTTATCCCTCAATTCAACAATGATTTGATTAACATACGTGCAACTGCTAACTTTGCCCATTCCTTGGGCGCTGTCAAGGAATTACACTTACTCCCATACCATCGCCTCGGACAAAAGAAGTATGGGTATTTAGGCCGCAAGTATCCATTTGAAGGAATTACCCCCCCAACCCGCAGTGATATGAATCGGCTAAAAACAGTAGTAGAATCTTGTGGTTTACGCTGTTCCGTAGGTGGGGCTTGAGGGAATGGTTCTGAATCAAAGTTTTTTTCTAAATCAAAACATTTACATTAAAAGGGGGTTGAAAATAATGTCAATGACTTAAGTTAAATCCGATGGTGATTGAGAAAACGGTTTTTGTTACTTAAAAAAGGAAAAGGAGGAAACTACATGTCAAATTTTCTGGCAGAACTAATTGGAACGATGCTCCTTGTTGTACTGGGTAACGGTGCAGTAGCTACAGTTGTACTTAACAAAACAAAAGGACAAAATTCAGGGTGGATAGTTATCACCGCAGGATGGGGTATTGCAGTTGCTATGGCTGTGTATTTGGTTGGTAGCGTTAGTGGTGCACATATTAACCCAGCAGTGACGATAGGTTTGGCCGTGATAGGCAAGTTTCCCTGGGCCAGCGTTCCTACTTATGTTTTAGCTCAACTAATTGGTGGTTTCTTGGGAGGTATAATCGTCTGGTTGCACTTTCTGCCTCACTGGGCAGAAACTGAAGACCCTGGGCTTAAACTTGCCGTGTTTTCTACAGGTCCGGCAATCCGCAACTTGGGTGCTAACCTGCTGAGTGAAATTATAGGGACCTTTGTACTGGTCGTTGGTATTTTGGGAATATTGGCTAACAACCCGGTAGCCGGTCTAACTCCACTGCTTATTGGTTTCTTAGTTTGGGGTATAGGTATCTCCCTTGGTACTACTACAGGATATGCCATCAACCCGGCCCGTGACTTAGGTCCTAGAATAGCCCACTTTGTCCTTCCCATTCCCGGCAAGGGGGACTCTGATTGGGGGTATGCCTGGGTACCGGTGGTAGGTCCGATTATTGGCGGAGCGTTGGGGGCTTTGTTTTATGCGAGTGTTTTTATAAAATAATTGTTATTTTTCGAACTGCTTTTTTTTTGTTGTTTCCTGACAGCCTCAATATAAAACGAGTTTTGATAGAACCTACCCTGTCGTCAATTATTATAGAAGAAATAACCAGGCTGGCTGGATATCCCTTCACCTTTTTCTTTAATTTATGTGTCGCTATTAAAGAATTTAAAAGATAGGGAACCGATGATGATTAATGGAACAATAATGTGAAAGGAAGTGCCATCAAATGGGTAAATTCATTTTGCGGGTGAACATGAGTGATCTTACTGTCAAGAAGGAGGCTGTCTCGGAGAAATACAGGGTTTTGGGAGGCCGGGCATTAACTTCCACAATCATTGCCGATGAAGTTAGCCCCACCTGTCATCCCCTGGGACCCAACAACAAGATTGTATTTGCTCCGGGTATCGTAACGGACACAAGCGCACCCAGTTCCGGGCGCCTCTCGGTAGGAGCGAAGAGCCCCCTGAC
>DYZU01000179.1 GCA_022735835.1 Thermincola sp.
TATACATGAAACCAAAGGGAGGGGCAGATATATTCCTTCACGACGGCAACAATTCAGCTTGTTACCGGCTCCCGCATATGCGGATCGCCGACAAGCGGACATCAGTCCGTCGTTCCGGAACATATCTGCCCCTCCCTTTTTAATGGTCAAGGAAGGTCGCCTATTTATGGGACAGCTCCGTCAAATCTGTCATACTTTATTCCGCGGTTTGGGAGCCGCTGTATAAATCGCTGTTTTTAGCTAGGGAACTTATACCGGTAACGGTCCCGAGACCCATGGTTTCCACGGCGGTACTTGGTACTACCACCAGGGCTCCTTTTTCTTTCAAACCTTCATAAAGAATGTTCATAGCTCTCAGCTGCAGCGCCAGGGGATTGCCGACATAAGATTTGGCCGCTTCAGAGAATTTCTCCGCGATCTCGGTCTCGGCTGTACCAAGGATGATCCTGGCCTTTCTCTCCCGTTCCGCCTGGGCTTCCCGGGACATGGCATCCTGCAGGTTGGGAGGAATAAGAACATCTCTGATTTCCACGGATTGTACTGATATTCCCCACGGTTCTGTTTTCTGGTCAATCACTTTACGAAGTTCCTGGTCAATTTTTTCCCGGTCCGCCAGCATCTCCGACAGGAGAGTACGCCCGATGATATCCCGCAGGGCGGTTTGAGCTGCCCAGGAAACGGCGTTTTTATAGTCTTTTACTTCCAGAGCGGCTTTTTCGGCATCCCAGACAGTCCAGAACAGGACGGCGTCAACGTCAACCGGTACGGTATCTTTGGTCAGGGTTTGTTCGGCGGTGAACGGGGTTACCTGAACCCGTTGATCAATCCAAGCGGTTACGGAATCGATTACCGGAATGATGAAAAACAATCCCGGACCGGCCAGTTTCCTGAATTTCCCCAGTCTCAGGATTACGGCCTTTTCCCATTGATTGGCCATCTTAGTGGCAATCATGATAAAAGCTGCCAGAACTATTAATCCAAATACATAAGCACGTTCTCCGGTGTACATGGTTGCGGCGAATCCGGCGCCGGCGATGATAATGAAAAGAACAATAGCGAACAGGTTCATAGTAACTCCTCCTTTTTTAGGGCAAAGGGGGGTGATGAGTGCCCTTTAATTACTTTTATTATAAAGGGTCATCTTTAACAAATCTTCCTGTCAGCTGTCATAAATGCTCGGGACATATGACACGGATACCTGACATGTGCCAATTGCCAGGCGCTATTGTTATAATTATTTTAGAAGGAATTACTCAATAAAAAATCTATTACTTCTTTCCATCAGCCACGTTTAATTAACTTGAATATTAACCGGTCAAGGGCGAAAAATACCCGGAGACCCTGGAACTATTGACTGGGGTGTACAGTGTCATTTAAATTTGTAAGAAGAAATACAGGCAAGGGAGAACAAACAGGGGTGATTCTTCACGCTTTTTGACGGAGGCATAAGCCATGATTGAAATGCTACATATAAATGTCCTGGCATTGTACTTTTTATATGGGCTATCCTTCTACACTATGGGAGTAGGTGTAGCCCTGCAATACCGCAGTTACAGCAGCTTTAAACTGGCTCACAGCCTCAGCCTGCTGGCGGCTTTTGCCCTTCTGCACGGCCTCAGCGAGTGGGGCAGTGTATTTATGCCGGTAAGGGTGCCTGATTTCGGGGACCTGCCTCTCTGGAAGCTGATTGCTGTCCAGCGGCTCCTGCAGTCTGTTTCCTACTTTTTTCTGTTTTGCTTCGGGGTAAAATTAATCTCTGATTCCAAAAACCAAAATTTTTACGGGTGGGTCACCTTCCCTACCTTAGCTTTTCTGGCCTGGCTGGTCCTGTTTTTACGTTTTATTCCGGAAATAAACACAGACCGGCTGGTAGATGTGCTTCTGCACAGTGAATGTTTGTCCCGGTACATACTGGCATTTCCGGCAGGCGCTTTTACCGCTTACGGGCTGTATCTTCAGATTTCCGAAGCCTCACTAATCAATGATAAATCGGTTCTCCGGGATATATGGGTTGCCACGTTTGCCTTTGCCTTGTTCACGTTTTTCAGCGGCCTGGTGGTGCCTCATAACGACGTGGGATTCCTGAGCAGGATATTGAATGTCGATACTTTCAGGCATTTTACCGGTATTCCGGTCGAAGTTTTCCGGACGCTGACTGCCTTTTTGGCCACCTGGTCAATAACCAGCATGCTGGGAATCTTTGACCTGGAAAAACAGCGGCAGGTGACCGAGAGCAGGCGGATAGAAGCCGTTTTCCGGGAAAGGGAGCGCTTTGCCCGGGACCTTCATGATGACGTAATCCAGGCTGTCTATGCCGTGGGTCTTGACCTGCAAACAACTGTAAACTTAATAGGAAATGATAATGAAAAGGCATCCGAAAGGATTTCTTCGGCTGTCAAAAGGCTTAACTCGGTAATCCATGTTCTCAGAGCCTACATTCACGGTCTGGAGGCGCAGGCTGAACATGACCTGAAAACAGCGCTGGAAAGCATGGTCAGGCAGTTCCAGAAAGAAGAGGGGCCCACAATCAGTTTTAATTACCTGGTGCCGCAGGTGGCTCAGATTAAACCGACGGTTTCCATGAAAGACTGGCAGCAACAGCTGCGGCAGATTCTGCGGGAAGCATTGAACAATATTGTTCAGCATGCCGAGGCATCAGATATCCAGGTGGATGCCAGGGTCGAAGGGGGCAGTCTGGTGATGACGGTCAAAGATAACGGTAAGGGTCTTCCTCCGGGTGATCCCTTTACACCCAAGGAAGGCAGGAGACGCATGGGGCTCAACAACATGCGAACCAGGGCCATGCTGTTGGGGGGAGACCTGCAGTTGTTTTCCAAGCCAGGTGAAGGAACCCGGGTGGTCATCACTATTCCGCTGTCTCATGAAAAACAGGTCAGTTAACGGGAGACGGCAATCCATCAATGTTATTTGCCCTGTCAGAAGGGGACTGTTGTCAGTTGATAAAGGTACCGGTGTTATGATAATTTTAAGGTAATCCTTCTAAGGAAAGGAGATGCAGTCTATGTCGAAGATCAGGGTACTGGTAGTAGATGACCATGAAGTCGTCAGGATGGGTTTGACGCACTTTCTTGAACAACAGCCTGACATAGAAGTTGTGGGAGGTGCCGGCAGTCTGGGAGAGGCTCTGCTGAAGACTGAACAATACCGTCCTGATGTTGTTATCATGGACATTTACCTCAAGAAGAGCAGCGGTATCGATGCATGCCGCGAAATAACCAACTGTTTTCCTGACACAAAAGTGATTATACTTACTTCTTACGGCGAAGAGGACATGTTGATGGAGTCCATATTCGCCGGCGCGAAAGGCTACGTGTTAAAGGATGTGGGCAGCGACGAGATTGTCAGGGCCGTGCGGGCCGCTTACAGGGACGAATCCCTTCTTGACTCGGTTGTCACCAAGAAGCTTTTGGACCAGATGCGGCGCAGCGGTCAAAAATCCCATGATGCCCTGGAACAACTGACAGTGCAGGAAAAGAAGGTCTTAAGCCTGATCGCCGAAGGAAAAACCAACAAGGAGATTGCCGAGACGATTTACCTGAGCGAAAAAACGGTGCGAAATTACGTCAGCAGTATCCTGGCCAAGCTGAACCTGGTCAACCGCACCGAAGCAGCGGCATATGCGGCTAAGAAAAATTTACTCAACCAAGCCTGATGAAATCAGGCTCTTTTTATTTTCTGACGTTTTTTAATCTTCCTGTATTGCCCGTCCGTCTCAGGGCAAATGTACCAACCGTACAGTGATATTGGGGACAGTCACACCTGACACTCTGAGCAGTTTTGGGGTCTCTTGACACCTGACTTTACGTTCCGGCGCAAACTATAATACTAGTAACACGATACTATACCATCCCTGAGGTCGACCCGGTGGCAACTGCAATTATCACTGAGACAAATAAAGTTAAAGAACGGCAGTTTAAGGAATTTAAGAACTAAGAGATAGGAAGTGAGACAATGGACAAATGGACAGGAGGCGAAAGTCCCTTTTTTCAACGGGCATATGTGCGGGTTGGGATGTTACTGCTCGGTGTGCTGGTGGTCTTTGGCACCGTCCGCCAGTTATCCATCCCGCCATCCTTCGGAGAGTATGGCCGTTACAGAGGGGACAGTATCGGGGAAAATGTTGCCCGGAAGGTAAGTTTTGCTTTGGGCAGCGATGACTGTAAAAAATGTCATCAGAATGTATTTCAGCTTGTAATGCAGGCAGAACATAAAGGGATGGACTGCCAGTCCTGCCACGGTCCGGCGGTAAATCATGTGAGCAATCCCGCATCCGGGGCTCCCAAAGTTAAAGGAGACGAGGAATTATGCGGCTCCTGTCACCGGCAGATAGCCGGCAGGACGGAGGAACTGATCACTACGGTGATGCCGCTGTGGCACAGCGGGGGGGTTGAATGTGGAAAATGCCATGACCCGCATCAACCTCGCAACGCAATAGGAGGTAGGACATTATGAAAAAGGAAATTTCGCGCCGGGCTTTTATAGTTTCAACTTGCAAGATACTGGCAGCAGGGGTTTTGATGCCGGCAGGCGGCTTGGCCGTTCTGGAAAAGGCCTCTTTTGCCGAGAACGGTTCAGAAGTCACCGACTGGCGGAAGGTTTGGGAAGGAAAAGAATGGGGATTTGTCGTTGACACTCACAAATGTATCGGCTGTGCCAGGTGTGTAAAAGCCTGCAAGCAGGAGAACCATGTTCCTCTTGATAAGGAAGTATACCGTACCTGGGTCGAACGTTATAGAGAAACCGCCCTGGGGGTTGAAATAGACTCACCAAACGGAGGATTGGATTTCCCTCCCCTGGAGGAGACTACCGGAAAACAGTTCTTTGTGCCAAAGCTCTGTAACCAGTGTAAAAACGCACCCTGTGTACAGGTCTGCCCCGTCGGGGCTACTTACAGGACCGGTGACGGGGTCATCCTGGTGGATGACAAGCGGTGCGTGGGATGCCGTTACTGTATCCAGGCCTGTCCTTACGGGGCCAGGTTCCTCCATCCGGAAACCCATGTGGCGGATAAATGCACCTGGTGCTATCACCGGGTAATGAAGGGAATGGAACCGGCATGTGTGACGGTTTGCCCGGTGGGTGCCAGGAAGTTCGGGAACCTGAATGAACACAGCGAAGTCAGGGAGATCATCGAAACCGAAAGGGTTAGAGGACTTAAACCCGAAAAAGGAACCAAACCGATGGTATTCTATATTGGACTGGACGAGGTGGTGATGTAATGACAGGCTTTATATATCCTAATGAGGTTGAAATAAACTGGGGTTTATTTATCGTTCTGTACCCGTATTTGACCGGTCTGGTAGCCGGAGCATTTATCGTATCGTCCCTATATCATGTATTCGGCGTTACCAAGTTAAAACCGGTATCCAGGCTGGCGCTGATCTCCGCCCTTGCCGTCCTGCTGGTGGCGCCGATGGCCCTGACATCCCACCTCGGAAAGCCCTTAAGGGCATTTAACCTGATGTGGACACCCAACCCCATGTCAGCTATGGCCGGTTTCGGCTACATCTACAGTTTTTACCTGATTATAGTACTGTTGGAAATCTGGTTCATGTACCGCAAAGACCTGGTTGAGTGGGCTGCCACCAAAGAAGGCTGGCTGGGGAAGGTATATAATATCCTGACCCTGGGGGCCAAGGACATTTCGGAAAAGGCTCTCCATACCGACCACAAAATCGTAACCTTCCTGGCCATACTGGGTATCCCGTCAGCTGCCTTTCTCCACGGGTATGTAGGGTTTATTTTCGGAGCTATTAAAGCCAACCCGTGGTGGTCAACTCCTCTTATGCCGGTAATTTTCTTACTGTCGGCCATTGTATCCGGGGTAGCGCTCCTGATTGTCATTTATGCGGTAACCTGCAAGATACGGGGGAAAAAGATTGATTTTGACTGTCTGATGACGATGAATAAATACTTGTGGGTTTTCCTGATTTTTGCCTTCGTCCTGGAAGTCTTGGAAGTTATCCATATGGCCTACGAAGCCGAAGAGGAATGGCCGGCTGTCAAAGGACTCATCACAAGTGTTATCCCCTTTAGCTACTTCGTCGTCCAGCTGGGGGAAATGGTTTTGGCCTTCTTCCTGCTGCTGGTAGCCCGGTTTAGGAGCATACCGAAGGCGACCGCCCAGTTTCTGACGATACTTTCGGGAGTAATGATTCTAATCAGCGTTCTGGCCATGAGGTTCAATGTGGTTGTCGGCGGCCAGCTGGTTTCCAAGAGCTTATCGGGTTATTCCAAGTTTAACTGGCCAATTTGGCATGAAGGCATCATCCCAACCGCGGGATTTATGGTACTTCCGTTCGTGCTGCTGACAGTCCTGGTGCTGCTTCTCCCGCCGTGGGTTGGCGAAGAAGAGCCGGCTCTGAAGCCTGCAAGGCGCGGGGCATTTGAACCGGAGGAAGAAGAATCGGATAAGCCATTGCTGCAGCAGGTTTGGGAGAGACTTGCGCACGGTTTATCCTGGTCTGGTGTAAGACGGGGAGACTGAAGCCCCGGTTGAAAACCGGGGGAATCAGTCCTCTCCCTTGAATATTAAGGAGGTGATCTTGGATGTTAGCTGTTTTGACGACTATCGTGGTCCTCGCCGCAGTTTTTGGGTTCGTTCTCTCAGTCTACTTTTTCTTCTACGTTGTAAACATTGCCAAACCGCTACGCTGGCTGGCAGGTATTATCGGCGGTATATTCACGGGGGCTTTAATGGCCATGTTGGCCTTCATCGTCCTGTGGCCGCCGGTCAACTTTCCGGTCATTGCGGCAGCGCTGGCATTCGCTGGCCTGGTGGCAGCAGTGGCCCTGGGGTGGTTTGGCAAGAGCCGTGATGTTGAATGTACCAGTAGCAGTATAAGTCTGAACAGGGGGGATGAGCATGAAGATCTGGATACTTATGGTCTTGATGTTGACGCTCGTGCTGGGTCTTAGTATCGGGGCCCTGGCCATCGGCCGCCCCTGCCGGGGATTATGGGAAAAAATGTCCCGTTACTTCCTGGCAGGCCTGTTGGGTGTTGCTATTGCCGCCGTGACCATGGTGTTGATTGTGATTGCGGTGTGGCCGCCTTATGATACCTTTTCTTTTGTCCTTCCTTTCGGATTCATGGTATTGGTACTGGGTGTCGTGTATTTTGTGAGATCCACAAATACTATCAACCTCAAGGAGGGCGAATAAAGTTCAGTTTATATAATGAAGAACATCTATATTAGTTTAAAACAAAAAATAAACCTCAGAACACGAGGGCACAGAGATATAACAGTCTTCACAGTGTAGACGTAACCGCCTGTGGACCGGATATTCTCTGTGCTCTCTGATTTTTCTATCTGGACAAAAAAAGGGGTAGCCAAGGGGAAAACCCGGACTACCAAGAGGATTAAATATATGTGATTTATGGTGAGGAGGTCGTTGGGGCTGGAGTTTGCGTTTGCGGTGGACTCTGCATCCAGTGGCACTGGTTGCAGTAGGTCGCCGTTACTTTTTCGCCAGCCTTGGGCTTCTCCCGGTTGTGGCATGTCAGGCAGTTTTGCAGGCCTCGCTCTGCCGCTTTCACCGGGTGTATCGGAATCATGGACTTTTCATGCATTTGAGGCCTCAGCAGGTGACAACTGTAACAGAATTGCTGAGCCCTGGCAAAATCGGCTGCTGTATTTCCGGTTGAAGGTGAAATAAACTTTGGCAAGCCGGGAGTAACATGGCACTTGGTGCATTCTCCGACATTTGCCTGGGCTGATTTGCCGTGCTGGGAGCTCCAGGTGGGATTTTCATGTGATGGCAGGCTTATTATTTCAGTGTGGCAAGCGCTGCACCTGCGGGTTACCTTGGCCTGCCTGTGGCAAGCGATACATGTCCACATGCTGGGCTGAAGATAGGGCTTGGTAGCTACTCTCCTGGCAACCTCCAAATCCCACAATTCGTAACTGACCGGCACTCCTTCAAATTTTAAATCACGGTCCGCAATCCTGGCATGAACCACCCCGCTGTGGCATTTTACACACAACACGCCGGCGGCGGAATGCTTTTCGTGAGGGATAATAAGGTCACCTGAAGCAGTTGTGACCCGGTTGCTGGTGTGACACTGTTCACAGACCGAATTGGGAATGGCATTGGATATCCTGATTGGCTTGTTAACACTTTTTCTGTCGGTCTTTGTTTGATATTTAGCCGGTTCAACCTCATGGCATTTTGTACAAGGTATCTTGCTGTGAGAGGAGATCTGCCAGGTTAGCACTTCAGGTCTGATTTCATGGCAATCGTTGCATTGGTTCTGCTTCTCCCGGTTTCCTGCCAGAGGGGCAGTTTCTTTGTCCTTGGCCATTACTCCAAACAGGGCTGCCCCGGAAAAAACCACAAATAGCAGGATAGCAAAGAAAGTAAGTAATGTTTCCCGATTTTTCTGCATCCTTTTCGACCTCCTTGGTCAGGAATTTTTCTAAGAGCAATGCGGTTGCCAGTTATGTTTCAAATTTATATTTAATTTTTTTTAACGTCTCTTTCATCATGTTTACTTTATACCTTGCTTTATGGAAGTTTTCACAAATGTCATCTCCTGTCCCGACACCTACGCGGCAATTAAAACCGGTACGAACCTTGATGGCTGTTGTGACTCTCTCGATAACTTTTTTGATCACTGCCGGGTGAGTAACCGTGGTGATAATGACGAACTCGTCTCCTCCAATCAAACCGACGATATCTCTTACCCGAAGACTGCTGTTAACCCTAATTAATGACCTGATAGTGTTTAGTATCTCTTTCTTCACGGATTGGACCTGGTATTCAGTGTGTGTCAGGACATATTGGCCAAAGGAACACAGGTCCAGGAGAATTACCGACTCCTGCCCGTTGATGGATAATCCCAGGATATTCAGCCTGGGGTCATTCTTGTCCGCAACTCCGATTACCAGGTCTTTTACCAGTTCATCTTCCAGTTTGTTGGGCTCTACTGAAAGGTATACTCTTCCCCGGAATTTTCTTTCAATGGCGCTTAACTGATCCAGTATCCCCAGCAATTGTGCCAGGTAACTGCCACGGACGGCGTACTGGGAAGGACGGAACTGCAAAATGTCGTTGCAAATTAACGAAGTGAGGCTCAAAGGCCCTGCTACCAGTGACAGCACTTGTGGTGTAATTTTGATATGGTGATGCAAGGCTATGGCCTGGATGATTTCTTTTTCCAGATTATATGATTCGGCAATCTTGACGCTTTTAACGATGTGCTGGTGCAGGGGAAGCAGGTATTCGGCCCAGTTGGGGAGTTTGTATTTGCGCAGTGAATGGGGTACGCTTTTGAGTTGAATTGTTTCATTAAGCAGTTGACTGTCATCCACCTCCGGCCCTTTTCCGATATCATGGAAAAGTATGGCGGTCACCAGTGTATCCCATGTCACTCCCAATTCTTCCAGTATCGGTTCGGGAATCTGAACAGCCCAGTCCGCCATTCGAATAATATGATGGAATTGGTTTTCCCCCAGCGAAACAATATTCGCCAGCCGGAGCAGCTCCGGGATTTCGAAAATCCTGTCTATTACAGGTATCAGCCGGGGAGGGAACAGGCTTTTTAAGACGGTGACCGGAATGTCATATTGACAGAAAGCCTCCCTTTGATTCCCCGAACCGCACAAAACGGGCTGGATTTGAGATCTCAACACCTGTGGCATAAGAAACACTCCTTTAATGAATCCGGAAAAAACCGCTTTTACCGGAGAAAAACAGAAAGGGAAGAGCCTCATGGTAACCAGGGGATTACTGCAGGTTATCATGGGTCATGCCAACCCTTTCACTATACAATCACATTTAGTTACCTTAATATTTATTCTTTTATTATTATTATAGAGTGTTATCCCTGACATATCTTCCTGTCACTTGCCATAAATCATCGGGACAATTGACAGGGTATATTGACACCCGCCGGTTTGATAAAAATTTTTAAGATTCCGACAGGGAATTGTTGCCAGATGTAGAATAAGAATGCTTAGGGTCAAGTTTTTTATATTTGGAGGCTTGCATGGCTGACAAAAGAATGGTACAGGACCGTATTGCGGAGGAGTTATTAAGAATAAGAAAGCAGATCGCGGAAATTAAATCGGCGCAGCCCAATCCTGCGGAGCCCAATCTTGTGGAGGCTACAGAAATCAAAGAACCTGCTCCGAAGCAGGACCGGAGCAGCTCCTTGGAAGAGCAGCTGAGAGGACGTATCATGGAACTGGAATGGGCCGACGAAGGCCTCCGCGGGCAGATAAATGAGCTCAGGCAGTCGGAAGAAGAGCTGAAGAAGAAAACGGAGCTCCAGGAGGAGCAGCTGAGGGAACGCATCATGGAACTGGAGCGGGCTAACGAAGACCTTCGCGGGCAGATTAGCGAGCTCAGGCAGTCCGCAGAAGAGCTGAGAGGAAAGATGGAGCTTGCGGTGGAGCAGCTGGGAGAGCGGGTTGCGCAACTGGAACAGGCCAACGGGGAGATCCACCGGGAGATCGGCGACCAGAGACAGACAGAAGAAGAACTGAGAAACAAGCAGGCTATGGACCTGGCAGCAAAGCCGGAGACAGTGAACGAGCATGTGGAGGACGCGGTTGTGGAAATAAACCCGGACGGGATCATTCTCAATTGGAATTCAAGAGCCGAGACGGTATACGGCTATTCCTCCCAGCATGTAAAAGGTTTCCCGTTTTTCATTTTAGTCCCGCGGGAGCGTTACGACGAGTTTCAAAGAATTATCGACCTGGCGAAACAGGGGCAGGAGGTTCCCCCCACCGAGGCTTATTTAGTGAAAAAAGACGGGGAGCAGATTAAGGTTTCCGTGAGTATATCAGCCTTCAGAGACAGTGCGGGACAGGTAACCGGGATTTCGGTCACGACCCGCGATATTTCGAAACTAACGCCCAAACTTAAAGAGAAAAAATCCAAATCGAAAAAATAAGGGTCTGTCCCATAAGTAACTGGGGCAGCCTTTCTTTTTAGTTATGAAAGCCA
>DYZU01000180.1 GCA_022735835.1 Thermincola sp.
CGTCCGGTGGGGCCGAGACCGGAAGGGCGTCCGGTGGGGCCGAGGCCGGAAGGGCGTCCGGTGGGGCCGAGACCGGAAGGGCGTCCGGTGGGGCCGAGACCGGAAGGGCGTCCGGTGGGGCCGAGGCCGGAAGGGCGTCCGGGGAAACCTGGAGAAAGAAAGCCTGGTGAAAGAAAGCCTGGTGAAAGAAGGCCGGTTCCGCGCAGTGAGAGACGTGAAGAAAGGTATCTGGAAAAGAAATATCCTGAGGAACGGAAACAATTGCCGAAAAAACCCGAAAAACCCGTTGCTGAAGCAATACCGGCAGATAAGACGAAGCCTGTTAAGAAACAAAAACCAATTGTTATCGGTGAATCAATTTCGGTTCAGGAACTTGCCGCGAAGTTGGCGAAACCTGCTGCCGAACTCATCAAGAAGCTTATGATGCTTGGAGTCATGGCTACTATAAACCAGGAAATTGATGTAGATACCGCCACTATCCTGGCCGGAGAATTTGGCCGGGATGTGGAAGTGAAGGTGGATGATGTCGAAATTGACCTGATAGATGATATTGAAGATTCACCGGAAGACCTTGTCCCGCGTCCTAGTGTTGTAACTGTTATGGGTCATGTCGACCACGGGAAAACTTCGTTGCTGGACGCCATACGGGAAGCTAATGTTACAGCCAGTGAAGCGGGAGGAATAACCCAGCATATAGGCGCCTACCAGGTAGTGCATAACGGGAAAAAGATCACCTTCCTGGATACACCCGGACATGAGGCGTTTACAGCCATGAGAGCCCGGGGCGCCCGGGCAACTGACATCGCAATTATAGTAGTGGCGGCCGATGACGGGGTTATGCCGCAAACCGTGGAAGCTATAAACCACGCCAAGGCGGCCCAAGTGCCTGTTATTATTGCTATCAACAAAATGGATAAACCGGGGGCCAATCCCGATAAAGTAAAACAGGAACTTACAGAATTCGGGCTTGTTCCGGAAGAATGGGGCGGCGACACTATTTGTGTGCCGGTCTCTGCCAAAACCAAAATGGGATTAGAAGACCTCCTGGAGATGATCCTCCTGGTGGCCGAAATGCAGGAACTGAAAGCCAACCCCATGCGTTTAGCCAAGGGCATAGTAATAGAAGCCGAGCTGGATAAAGGCCGCGGCCCGGTTGCTACTGTTCTTGTGCAAACAGGAACCTTGGAAATTGGCGATTCTGTTGTGGCCGGTTCGGCTTACGGCAAAGTTCGGGCGATGGTTGATGACAAAGGTCGCCGGGTTAAGAAAGCCGGCCCGTCAACTCCGGTTGAAGTATTGGGATTGTCCGATGTTCCCCTGGCCGGGGACTTGTTCCATGCGGTAAAAGATGATAAAACGGCAAAAGTTATTGCCAGCAAGCGAATTATCAAAAAGCGCGAAGAGGACCTGAAAGCCACGGCTAAAGTATCGCTGGATGACCTGTTCAAGCAGATCAAGGAGGGACAGGTCAAAGACCTCAATATAATAATCAAAGCGGACGTACAGGGTTCTATAGAGGCGTTAAAACAGTCACTGCAAAAACTTTCCAATGAAGAAGTCAGGGTAAATCCGATTCATGGAGGCGTTGGCGCTATAACCGAAACTGATGTCATGCTGGCTTCAGCCTCCAATGCCATTATCATCGGCTTTAATGTGAGGCCTGACGCTAATGCGCGGAAAGCAGCCGAAAGAGAAAAAGTAGACATGAGACTGTACAGGGTAATTTATAATGCTATTGAGGACGTAAAATCCGCTATGGTAGGCATGCTCGAGCCTGAATTTAAAGAAGTGGTCATCGGCCGGGCGGAAGTGCGCCAGACGTTCAAGGTGTCCAAAGTGGGAACTATTGCGGGATGTTATGTAACAGAGGGTAAAATTACCAAAAATGCCGAGGTAAGGGTAATCAGAGACGGCATAGTTATTCACGAGGGCAAACTTGAATCCCTGAAAAGGTTTAAGGACGATGTCAGGGAAGTCCTGGAAGGATTTGAATGTGGTATAATGATCAGTAAATTCAACGATATCACGGAAGGAGACATTATTGAAGCTTTTGTCATGGAAGAAGTTCAGAGAGAACTTTAACCGGCGGAAAACATCATAACGGCGGGGGTGGTCCCATGGTTTCTCACAGGGCTAACAGGGTGGCTGAGGAAATAAAGAGGGAAATAACACAGATGTTGAGAGATGAAATAAAGGACCCGCGCATTGGGTTCGTCACTGTTACGGGGGTAGAGGTAACTCCGGATATCCGGTATGCCAAGGTTTTTGTCAGTGTTTACGGTGAAGACGAAGCAAAAGCACAGTCCCTCCAGGCGCTGGAAAAAGCTAAAGGTTTTGTCCGCAGTGAACTGGGGAAAAGAATGAGGCTCAGATATACCCCTGAGATTAATTTCAAATTCGATTCATCTATAGAGCATGGAGCCCGTATAATGAAATTGCTGGAAGAAGTTAAAGAGACGGAGAACGAAGATGAACAGTCTTGAGGAAGTTGCCGGTTTCCTGCGAAAAGGTAAAAAAGCGGTCATTTGCGGGCATTCTATGCCGGATGGAGACAGTGTAGGGTCTGTTCTGGCAATGGGGTTGCTTTTGTCAGAGTTAGGTATAGAAAATTACGTTGTAATGCCTGACCCTGTTCCGGCAATGTTTGGTTTTCTTCCCGGGGCGACTGATGTCGTAACTTACGACTGCCTGCCGGGAGACTGCGACCTGGCGGTGGTTCTGGATTGTACCGACCTGGGCCGGTTGGGTGACGAGTTGGGTGAAATTATAAGTAAAGTTCCCGTGGTGGTAAACATTGACCACCATATCAGCAACCAGCAGTTCGGAGATTGTAATTACGTAAACGCAAAAGCCGCGGCTTCAGGGGAAATTGTATTTGAGCTGATCAAAATAATGGCAGTACCTCTGACAGAGGCTATGGCCGTTAATTTATACACAGCCATAACAATGGATACCGGGTCGTTCATGTTTGACAATACCACGGCCAAGACCCACGAAATAACTGCCGAATTGATCAGAACAGGTATCGACACGGCGGAGATCAACAAGAACCTGTTTGAAAAAAAGGATTTTGTGCAGTTAAAACTGCTCGGTTACGCCCTTAACAATCTGAAGACCGCCGGGAACGGAACCGTGGCCTGGGTAACGGTTCCCCTTGAGGTTATGAAAGAGTTAGGGGCTAACGACGAACATGCCGACGGAATTATAAATTATCCCCGTATGTTAAACGGAGTGGAAATCGGTCTGTTGTTCAGGGAAATCAGCCCGCACAGATTCAAGGTAGGTTTCCGCTCAAAGAAACGGGTAGATGTCAACAGGTTAGCTGCCAATTTCGGCGGAGGGGGACATCCCAGGGCTGCAGGCTGTGTGGTTGAGGGGAATCAGGAGGATGTGGAGCAAAAGGTAGTTGACTTATGCATCCAGGCGCTTAAACACACCGTCAGAAAACATGAAGTGGATGGCTGGTGTTAGAATGAAAGACAAAGAAATTATCGGGATAATTAATGTTCTCAAACCACCGGGAATGACATCCCACGATGTGGTAGGCTTTATCAGGAGAACTCTGGAAATTAAAAAAGCCGGGCATACCGGCACCTTGGACCCCGGCGTGGCCGGGGTACTGCCTGTTTGTCTGGGAAAGGCCACCAGAATAATCGAGTACATATCGGATGACATTAAAGAATACCGTGCGGAGGTAACGTTTGGCAGGAGTACCGATACCCATGACGGATTCGGGGAGACCCTGCGGACACAAGACGCTTCGGCGCTTACCGAAACAAAGGTCAGGGAAGCCCTTTTGAATTTAGTCGGCCGGCAGAGCCAGGTGCCGCCGATGGTTTCGGCCCTTAAATTTAAGGGCAGGAAGTTATATGAATTGGCCAGGGAAGGAATTGTAATCGAGCGGAAACCCAGAACAATACAGGTTTATAAAATCGATATTATCAGGTGCCAGGGGTTTGGCACGCCCAACCCTAAAGTCCTGTTTGATATAAAGTGTTCCAAAGGAACATATGTAAGAACGATCTGTCATGATATAGGAGAGCAGCTTGGCTGTGGAGGGTTTATGTCCTTTTTAATCAGAATTGGGACCGGCAGGTTTAAAATATCCAGGTCCATGCTTTTGGAAGAGATTAGACGGATGGCACGTTTTAATAAGATTCATGAAGCGGTTTTACCGCTTGAAAAGGCGTTGCCGTTTGAACGGGTCTGGATTTATGACGAGGCCGTGAAATTTGTCCAACGGGGAAACCGGATATACCTGCCGGGAGTAAAAAAGTTACCTGGCAGCCTGGAAGAAAACCAATTGGTTAAACTGATGAACAAAAATATAGGCTGCCTGGCGGTTGCCAGGGTGGTATATGATAAGAAATCTGAAGAATCCCTTGAGGAAAAAATCAGGTACACATTTCAGCCGGTCAAAGTGCTTTGCTGAGGGGAGATATAATGGAAATTTATCATGGATTGGAGAATATTTCATACAACAATATTGTAATTGCCCTGGGGAATTTTGACGGTGTTCACCTGGGCCACAGGGAATTGATCCGCAGAGCCGTGGAAATGGCTGAAAAGGTTAAAGGCATGCCGGCGGTACTGACTTTTGACCCTCATCCCTTAAAAGTCTTACAGCCTGACTGCTCTCCTCCCATGCTCCTGACTAAAGAAGACAAGACCAAAATCCTGGGTGAACTGGGAATAAAACTCCTGGTTATTTCTCCTTTTTCGGAGGAAATTTCCAAACTGTCACCCAGGGAGTTTGTGCAGAACGTCCTGGTGGACAAGTTTCACGCTAAGGCTGTGGTCATCGGGTACAACTATAATTTTGGATATAAAGGGGCAGGTGATACGGAAGAAATGGTCCGGTTGGGGAATGAATACGGAATGGAAGTGCTGGTGGTTCCTCCTGTGAAGCTCAACGGCACGGAGGTGAGCAGCACTCTGATCAGGCAATTAATGCTAAAGGGAAATGTTGCGGCTGCGGCCAGGTTCTTAGGATATTTTCCTTTTATCATTTCCCGGGTGGTTAGTGGTGACAAGAGAGGTACCCAGATCGGATTTCCGACAGCAAACATAAATCTGCCCGATGATATCCTGGTCCCTGCCAACGGTGTTTATGCCGTAAAGGTATATGTTAACGGAAAACCTTACAACGGTGTGGCGAATATAGGAATTAAACCGACATTTAACTTAAATCAGCCCAAGAACCTTGAGGTTCATATTATGGATTTTAGGGATGACCTGTACAATGTTAAAATAAAAGTTGAATTTATTGAAAGGATCCGCGGGGAACGGGAGTTCCCGTCGGTGCAGGAGTTAATAAAACAGATTACCGATGACATCCGGGAAGCTCAAATGATTTTACACCCCCGGAACTGAGAATAAAGTAATACGGCTCAAAATATACTAATTATAAATTGTACCAGTTAAATTAATTTACATCATTAGCAATCTGTGTTAAAATTATTACGGTAAGCGCTCCTTGCGGGAAGGGAGGCTTTTCAATGGTAATTGCCGTTTCCGATTCCGGAGAAGAGGAAATCAGGAAATTTATCAATGAGGTGGCAGAAATATGTCTCAGTGATGAGTTTATCAACTTAAAAAATGAACTGGAGAGCCTGTATTTAAAAAACGGTATTGAAAATGCATTATTAACCGCATTTCAGGACGCCTTGTTTTCAATATTTACCCAACGTGAGGGAGTAAGGAACACCAAAAAGTTTGTTTATTAACCATTTGGGGAATGTCCACGATGCGGATAATAATTACCGAACACGCACGTAAGAGGTTGAGAGACCTGCGCCAGGAGAAGATAACCGTGTCTGACATTGTCAATGCCGCCAGGGAGATACCCGGTATAATTCCCGCGGCCACCAGGTTCAGAGGTTTTTTTGCCAAGTCCGGGCGGGTGTTTGATATAGTGGCCAAAGACATCCCCGGAGGAAGGCTGGTGATTACGGTTATCGGCAAATGATTAACCGCCGGGACAGGGAGACAAGCAATTTCATTGGAAATCAGGTGATTAGTAGCAGGTAGTTTTTCAACTGCCTCTATTAATAGACCCAACAGACGAACCATTAGCTAGGAAATGCGATACTCCGACGATTATCTTGGCTAGTGGGGATACAAGATAAAGGAGGTGACGATTATGGCACTTGCTGCAGAACAGAAAAAGCAAATCATTGAGAAATACAAGTTACATGAATCTGACACTGGTTCTCCGGAGGTACAGATTGCTATTCTTACTGAAAGGATCAATTACCTGACCGAGCACCTGAAAACCCATAAAAAAGACCATCATTCACGGCGAGGTCTTTTAAAAATGGTCGGTCAGAGAAGAGCCTTGCTGAATTACCTGAAGCAGAAGAATTTTGACCGTTACCGTGAAATTATTGATAAGCTCGGGTTGAGGCGATAAGAAAAAGCGGGAACCCCCCGCTTTTTCAGTGCTTTAGGGAATTATTTGGAAACAATGCACGCTCTGCGTATTCTTATAAAGTATAGAAGGAAATAATATAGTAGATGTCGAACTCACCAACTTGTGCAAATATACGAAACTACTTTACAAGGAGGGAAAGCAACCCTTTATGAATGACAATAATCGTGTTTTTGTCCGCAGTTTGCCTGTCGGGGGCAGGGAAATGTCGATAGAAACCGGACGGCTGGCCAAACAGGCGGGAGGCTCGGTACTGGTTCGCTACGGCGATACCGTGGTTTTAGTGACTGTCACCCGTTCCGAAGAACCAAGGGAAGGAACCGACTTTTTCCCGCTGACTGTCGATTACGAGGAAAGACTGTATGCCGTCGGGAAAATCCCGGGAGGTTTCATAAAACGTGAAGGCCGCCCCGGAGAAAAGGCGATTTTATCTGCCAGGTTGATAGACAGGCCTGTCAGGCCGCTGTTTCCCAAAGGGTATAGGAACGATGTCCATGTTGTGGCTACGGTTCTTTCTGTGGACCAGGACAATCCCCAGGATGTTATTGCGATTACCGGGGCATCCGCGGCCCTGATGATTTCAGACATTCCCTTTCAAGGGCCCATAGCGGCAGTAGTAGTAGGGAGAGTTGAAGGTAAATTTGTTATCAATCCCACCCTTGCCCAGGCTGAAGCCAGTGATATGCACCTTACCGTGGCGGGTACAAAGGATGCGGTTATTATGGTCGAAGCCGGCGCCCAAGAGGTTCCCGAAGAAGTTATACTTGACGCCATCATGTACGGACATGAAGAAATTAAAAAGATTGTGGCCTTTATTTCCGAGTTCAGGGAAGCCGCCATGGCTGAAGGTTTTGCGAAACCGGTCCACGACTACAAGCTTTTCCTGACTGATGAAGAAATTGCCGCCGAAGTCAGGCAGTATGCCCAACCCAAAATAGAGGAAGCCGTAAAAGAATGTATTGAAAGAAAGATTACCAAGGTCCCTAGGGAAAAACTGTTCAAAGAGTTGAAAGAACAGATTAAACAGTATTTTGCGGAACACAAATACCCGGAGGAAGAACAGCTAAAACATGTCGGGAACACCATTGACCAGCTGGAAAAAGAAATAATGCGTAAATATATACTGAATGACGGGGTGCGTATTGACGGCCGCGCCCTCGACGAGGTCAGGCCGATTACCTGCGAAGTTGCGGTACTGCCCAGAACACATGGTTCCGGGCTGTTTACCAGGGGTCAGACCCAGGTGCTGAGTGTTGTAACTCTTGGCGCAGTGGGAGAAGAACAGATTCTGGACGACCTCGGTGTGGAAGAATCCAAACGTTTCATCCATCACTATAATTTTCCGCCTTACAGTGTCGGAGAAGCAAGATTTATGAGAGGACCGGGGCGCCGGGAAATAGGCCACGGCGCTCTGGCCGGGCGCGCGCTGGAACCGGTGATCCCGCCGGAGGAGGAATTTCCTTATACCATCCGCATAGTTTCGGAGGTCTTGGAATCTAATGGTTCAACATCTATGGGCAGCGTATGCGGCTGCACCCTGAGTCTGATGGATGCCGGAGTTCCCATCAAGGCTGCCGTAGCCGGGGTCGCCATGGGTTTAATCAAAGAAGATGAAAAATTCGCGGTTCTTACGGATATCCAGGGAGTGGAAGATCATCTCGGGGATATGGACTTTAAGGTTGCGGGTACAGAAAAAGGAGTTACGGCGCTGCAAATGGATATTAAAATTGCCGGGGTCAGCAGGGAGATATTGAAAGAAGCTTTAGCCCAGGCAAAACGGGGCAGAATGCACATTATGCAAAAGATGATGGAAGTCATTTCTGAGCCCAGGCCGGACCTTTCGCCATATGCGCCAAGAATTATCACCACTACTATCGATCCTGAAAAGATCAGGAACGTGATCGGCCCCGGCGGCAAAATTATTAAGAAAATTATCGACGAAACCGGCGTAAAGATCGATATTGAAGACGACGGCCGGGTATTTATTGCCGCCGTTGACGGCGAAGCCGGTAAGAGGGCTCTGGAGATTATTGAAAGTCTGACCGCGGATGTGGAAGTAGGAAAGATTTACCTGGGGAAAGTCACCAGAATAATGGAATTCGGAGCCTTTGTGGAGGTTTTACCCGGCAAGGAAGGACTTGTCCATATTTCCCAGCTGGCCGAACAGAGAGTCGGGAAAGTTGAGGATGTTGTTTCAGTCGGTGATGAAATCCTGGTCAAAGTTGTCAAAATAGATGAACAAGGCAGGGTTAACCTGTCCCGCAAAGAAGCCATTCGCGCGCAGCAGGCAGCGGAAAAGTAGCAAAAAAAACCGATAATCATCGGTTTTTTGCATTGACCGGAGGTGTAAATTGTGCGACTTGGCATTCATACCAAAATAAACGAAGGATTTGAAAAGGCCGTTATGCGCCTGGTCAAACTTCAATGCAACGCCTGCCAGATGTTTTCCCGCAGCCCGCGCGGCGGAAAAGCCCGGCCTTTGGGCGAAGGGGAAGTCAGGATGTTCCGGGAACTGTGTGACCAGTATGATATAAATCCTGTAGTTGTTCATATACCGTATGTACTGAACCTGGCCACCCCTGACCCGGAAATGCACGAATACGCCGTTTCTATGGTGAGGGAGGATATGGAGAGGGCAAACCTGCTGGGAGCGTCATACCTGGTTTTACACATGGGCAGCCACAGGGGGCAGGGTGTGGAAAAGGGCTTAGACCAGGTAACCAGGGCCCTGAACAAAGCATTAAGCAATTACAATGGCGAAACCATCCTTCTGCTGGAAAATACGTCCGGGGCCGGAAGCGAAGTCGGCTATACGTTTGAACATCTGGCCAGGGTCCTCAGAGACCTGGAGACCGCGGAGGCCGGAGTGTGTTTTGACACCTGCCACGGGTTTGCGGCCGGGTATGATCTTGCTGATGAACAGAAAGTTGCTGCCACGGTCATTGAACTGGACCGCGTTATTGGCCTGTCGAACCTTAGACTCATTCATGCCAACGATTCCGTGTTTGAACTGGGTTCCACCAGAGACCAGCATGCCGATATAGGGCAGGGTTTTATTGGGGAAAAGGGTTTTAAGGCGATCCTGAATCACCCCAAACTGCGGGAAATACCATTGATCCTTGAGACACCGGCCGAAAGTGACAGTGATTGGGAAAGAAACCTGAAAACAGTAAGGAGATTGGCGGTTCCGGATGGGTGATTATGCCATGGATGACTAAACAGGAAAAAAATTAAGATTTAACAAGGAAGTTAAAAATGTTTTATTTTTGGGAGGCTCTTGGGGGCCTTTTTTGATTTAATCGAGCCTGAAACGGTTTGGAGAAACAGGCAGTTTGTAGTATAATCATTCAGTGTCTTCCTGCCGGACAAACTTATGAGTTTTATGACAGGAGGGATACTGATGATAAGAGCAAATAAGTTAGCCATTTATTTCATAATTGGTGTTTTTGTAACGATAATGCTAGCCGCTTTTGATGTTCCAAACGGGGCGGGTCCAGAAAATCAGAGGGACCTTTCTATAGGCAAAGTCGGTGGCGATGTCCGGCAGCTGCAAATCGCCCTGGATAAAAGAGGATACGACCTAAAGCCTTTTGACGGGATATTTGGACTGAGAACCCAGCAGGCGGTTATTGACCTCCAGAAGAAAAACGGTATTAAGCCCACCGGTGTTGTGGACAGTGAAACGAGAGAGGCTTTAAACGGCCGGAAAAGGAACGATGCTAAGCCCGCAAAGAAAGTTGATACTGTTTCCCGAGGGATGTCAAGAGATGAGGTAATGATGCTGGCCAGGGTAGTTCACGGTGAGGCCAGAGGAGAGCCGTTCGAAGGGCAGGTGGCGGTGGCTGCGGTTGTTTTAAACCGGGCCCGTTCCGGCCAGTTCCCGGACAGTATCAATGGGGTGGTTTTTGAACCGGGGGCGTTCGATGCGGTGAGTGACGGTCAGATCTGGCTGGATCCCGACCAGAAGTCTATAAAAGCGGCTGAGCTTGCCCTGGCCGGGTATGACCCAACCGGTAATGCCCTGTATTACTGGAACCCGGCGAAGGCCACCAATAAATGGATTTGGTCGAGACCTGTTCAAAAGCAAATAGGTCAGCATGTTTTTGCGAAGTAACTGGGGGTTTACCCAGCGGGCTTGTTGACAAACTTCTTTACTTTAATATACA
>DYZU01000181.1 GCA_022735835.1 Thermincola sp.
AAGATCTGGGCCGCATTCTGGCTGAAATCAACAGCCGTGAAGGATTTTTGGTCCGATTTACCGGCCCCTGGCCGCCGTACAGTTTCATGAAGACCCTCGCGGTTGCTGATGGGGAGGGCATTTCGGCATGAGCCAGGCCATAAAGCCCCTTGAGCCCACGCGCATCCGGGAGGCCACTCTAAATGACCTTATAGACCGGATCCTGGAAAAGGGGTTGTTACTCAATGCCGACCTCATTATCGGAGTGGCGGGCATACCCCTTCTGGGCGTAAATCTACGCCTGGCTCTGGCCGGTATGTCGACCATGCTCAGGTACGGCTTTATGCGCGACTGGGATGAGGCAACACGTGCCTGGGAGTCAGTGCAGCGCCTAAGGGGGTCTACGCACAAAATGGAGGCACTAAAAAGTTCCAAGTCCAGCTGCCCCTTGTTTTCCCCAGAACTCTTGCCACCGATCTCTACGGGTGAACACCGCTAAGTTCAACATCTTTTGCGTATTGTCCCGATTCCAGCGCATGCCGGCTTGCTTATACCGAGCATGGATCATTTGCTTACACCTGCTTTTCGACCCTGCCGACGGGATAACCGCGTTCTTTATAGGTCTTGTAGATATCCGGCTACGGTTTGTGTTTATGTGCCTGACCAGACTATCCAAGGCATCTCGCTCCGCCTGATTTTTCGTGGATGTTTTCGCTTCTTTAGCCGCTTCCGTCTCTTGTCTGAGGCACTCTCCATCTGTTCCCCCACCCTCTCGGTCACCTCTTCAACATGGCGCCTCATACTCCTGCCATCTATCTCGTCAATTCACGACAAACACTCCCGGCACGGACAGCCAACCACCTGCTGGAGAGTTGCAAAAGGCCCCCAACCCGGGAGCCCTTAACCAATTCTTCTGGTGCGGGCGAGAGGACTTGAACCTCCACGGGGGAAACCCACCAGATCCTAAGTCTGGCGCGTCTGCCGTTCCGCCACGCCCGCCCGAATGTACCTGTTGCGGGAGATATCGTAGCACGGATTTCCTGGACTGTCAATG
>DYZU01000182.1 GCA_022735835.1 Thermincola sp.
ATGAACTCAGGGAGCAGGCGGAGAAAAACCGGATGGATGACAATCCTGTCCCGGCTGACAGGGGAACTATATATGACAGGAACGGTAAAGAGCTGGTGGTTAGTATCAGCTCCGATTCTGTTATTGCCATCCCTCCGGAGGTCAAGAAGAGTGACCCGGAAAAAACTGCCTCCGAGCTGGCCCGCATCCTGGACATGAAGTATGAGGACGTATATCAGAAGATTACCAAGAATTCCAATTCTGTATACATAAAAAGAAAAGTTGACCCGGAGAAAAGCAGGGAGATCAAAAAACTCCAGCTGCCGGGCATAGATATAGTGGAGGAAAAACAGCGTTCATACCGGAAAGGTAAATTTGCTTCTCATGTTCTTGGTTTTGTCGGAATAGACAATGTCGGGCTGGAAGGGCTGGAAAAGAAACTTGACCAGGAACTGGCCGGAATTCCCGGGCGGATAATCACGGAAAAGGACGCCACCGGGAGGGCAATTCCCCAGGCCCTCCACGCTTATAAACCGCCGGTCCCCGGCAATGACGTCTATCTTACTATAGACGAAACCATTCAATATTTTGTGGAGCGGGAACTGGAAAACGTTATGGCCCAGTACCAGCCCAAGGGCGCCACGGTTATAGTGATGGAACCGAAAACCGGCGGAATCCTGGCCATGGCCAGCCGGCCGGACTTTGACCCCGGGAACTACAACGATTATCCTGTCGAATCAAGACGCAATTTGGCCATTCAGCTGAACTATGAACCGGGCTCTACCTTTAAAGTAGTCACGGCTGCGGCTGCTCTTGACGAAGGGGTGGTTACTCCGCAGAGAACTTTTTATGATAGAGGGTTTGCGGTGGTGGGCGATCGTAAAATCAAATGCTGGAGATATCCGAGGACCCACGGTTCCCAGACCTTTGTTGAAGTGGTCCAGAATTCCTGTAACCCGGGGTTTGTGGAGATAGGCCTTGACTTGGGGAAAGAAAGGTTTTATAAATATATCAGGGCTTTTGGTTTTGGACAGAAGACCGGCATTGACCTCACCGGAGAAGCCGTAGGCATTGTAATTCCCGAAAAAGAGATTAAACCCATCAATATTGCTACGATCTCTATAGGCCAATCAATTTCGGTCACCCCTATTCAACTGCTCTCAGCCTTTGCTGCCGTGGCGAATGACGGGGTGATGATGAAGCCCCAGCTGGTTAAGGAAATCCGCGACAAAAAGGGGAATATAGTCAAAGAAATTAAGCCGGAGCCGGTCCGGCAGATTATTTCCAAGTCAACGGCCAGGCAACTGTCAGGTATTTTGGAAAGAGTTGTCAGCCAGGGCACGGGTGTAAACGCATATCTCGAGGGATACCGGGTGGCCGGGAAGACTGGGACGGCCCAAAAAGCGGAGAAAGGCGGGTATACCCAGGGAAAATATATTGCTTCCTTTGCCGGTTTCGCTCCTGCCGATGACCCGAGGGTAGCCATCCTGGTCCTTATTGACGAACCCCAGGGTGGGATTTATTACGGAGGCGCGATTGCGGCGCCCGTGTTTAAAAACCTGGCCAAAGACATTCTGCGCTACCTGGGAGTTGCCCCCCAGTTAAGTGAGGAGGAAATCAAAAAGAGATCGGAGCATGCTGAAGTTCTTGTACCTGACGTGGTAAATACATCTTTTGAAGATGCTCAGAGGATCCTTCAGGAGTCAGGCCTGGAGACAAAAGTAGAAGGCGAGGGGTCCTGGGTAATTAACCAGCAGCCCAAGGGAGGAGCCAGAATTTCCGCCGGGTCACAGATAATTGTTTATCTGGGGCCTCCCGGAAAAGGTGTTCCCGACGGTCAGGAAGTCACCGTGCCTGATTTGACCGGCCTTACTATGAGAGAGGTCGGGCAGTTGCTGGGGAAGCTGGGTTTGCAGCTGGATCCGGTAGGAACCGGGGTGGCAGTGGAACAAAAAACAAAGCAGGGAACTAAGGTAAAAGCCGGTTCAACGATAACTGTTATCTTCTCGCCCCCTGTTCCCGAACCGTCTCCGTAATGGCCGGGGTTGGAATGGGGGTATAAGAAATATGGTTGCATTTGCCTTAAGTAAGCCAGTATAATGTAACCATATTTTTATTTATGGATATATGAAAAGGAATAGAAATCTTTGTGAGCTGCATATTCTTGGATAAACTGGTGGTTTACTGCCAATAATAAATTATATGACTTTCCATTCTGCTGGAGGTTTCCATGAAAACTCTCACTGAAATTATTCGGGAAATTGATGTTATTGATACCAGAGGAGACCTGGGCCGTAAAATTGCAGGGCTGAGCTATGACTCCCGGAAAGTGGAGCCTGGTTTCGTATTTGTCTGTATAGAAGGCTTCAGGACAGACGGGCACAAATATGTTTCCTCAGCCCTGGAGCGGGGTGCTGCTGCCGTTGTGGCCCAGAAGCCTGTGGAAGTCCCTGAGGGGGTACCCCTGGTAATTACCCGGGACAGCAGGAAGGCTCTGGCTTTGATGGCTGCCGCTTTTACCGGTTACCCGTCCCGCCGGCTGACGATGGTGGGTGTTACGGGAACCAACGGCAAGACTACAACGACTAATCTTATAGAGGAGGTTTTCAAGGAAGCGGGACATAAGGTGGGGCTTATCGGGACCATCATGAATAAGGTCGGAGACCGTGTGCTGCCGGTGACCAACACTACTCCGGAATCCCTCGACCTTCAGATGCTATTGAAAGAAATGGCAGATGAAGGGGTGAGTCATGTGGTCATGGAGGTTTCCTCCCACGCTCTTGAACTTGACAGGGTAGCCGGCGTTGACTATGATTATGCTGTATTCACAAATATTACCCAGGACCATCTTGACTTTCATGACACCATGGAGAACTACCTGGCAGCCAAGAAGAAGCTGTTTGCCGGGCTGGACCGCCATTCGGCAAAACCGAAGCCGAAATACGGCATTGTAAATATTGACGACCGCAACGCCGAAAGTATTATCGAGGCAACGACAGGCCGGGTGCTTACATACGGAGTGGCAAAAGAGTGCGACATAAGGGCCTCGGATATAAATTTACGGGATAACGGAGCATCTTTTTATGTATCCACGCCGGCGGAAGAGTTTTACCTGGAGCTGCGGCTGACCGGCTTATTTAATGTTTACAATGCCCTGGCGGCTGTATCGGTAGGTTTTGCCGAAGGTATAAAGTGGGATTCCATCAAGAAGGCCCTGGAATCCGTGAAAGGTGTGCCCGGGCGAATGGAGAAAGTTGACGAAGGCCAGGATTTTTCGGTGTTTGTTGACTATGCCCATACCCCGGACGGGTTGGAAAATATAATCAGGGCGGCCCGGGGGTTTGCCAGGGGCCGTGTTATTACAGTATTTGGCTGCGGAGGGGACAGGGACCGCAAGAAACGGCCCATCATGGGAGAAATATCGGCCCGCCTGAGCGATTACACGGTTCTGACTTCTGACAACCCCAGAACAGAGGAGCCCCTGTTCATTATTTCCCAGATTGAAGAAGGAGTGAGGAGAGTGATTGACAGGTCCAAATACTCCATCATTCCTGACCGCAGGGAAGCAATCGCGTACGCCGTGAAAATGGCCGGGCCCGGCGATGTCGTGCTTATTGCAGGTAAAGGCCATGAGACGTACCAGATCGTGGGAGAACAGGTGCTGCACTTTGATGATCGGGAAGTGGCGAGGGAGTTGCTGAAAAGCAAGGAGTAAGCAGATAGGCACTATTAAGAGGTGGGTTTCGTGAAAAGCTTTACCGCGGCGGAAATTGCGGAGGCAGTTTCAGGCAAACTGGTTCAGGGCGATCCCGCAGCCGTTCTGGATAATGTTTCAACCGATACCAGGCAAATCAATGAGGGAGATCTTTTTATCGCCTTGATCGGGGAACGGTTTGATGCCCATGATTTTATAGACCAGGCTATATCCGGCAAGGCCGGGGGCTTGATGGTCAGCCGCCCTGTGGGCGCCGGTATGTGGAAGGGCCCGGTTATTTTGGTAAAGGATACCCTGGAGGCTTTGCAGAGCCTGGCCAGGCATAACCGGAGACAATTTGGCGGTTTGATTGTCGGGGTTACCGGCAGCAACGGAAAAACCACTACCAAGGACATGATTGCTTCCGTCCTGGAACAGAGGTATAAGACCCTGAAGACGGCAGGAAATCTAAACAACCAAATCGGTCTCCCCCTGACCCTTCTGAAACTGGATGAGACTTACGGGGCCGCTGTTTTTGAGATGGGCATGCGAGGATTGGGCGAAATTGACCTGCTGGCGGGAATTGCCCTTCCCACCGGAGCCGTTATAACCAATATCGGGGAGACGCATTTAGAACGCTTGGGTTCAGTGGCCAATATTGCCAGGGCCAAAGGTGAGATCTTGGACCACATTGCCCCAGATGGCTTTGCCGTATTAAACGGAGATGATTCACTGGTCCGGCAGCAGGCCGCCAGGTGCCGGGGCAGGGTCATTTTCTACGGTACTGCGGGAGATGCCGCGATACTAGCCGAAAATATAAAACCCGTCAACGGTAAACATATGAGTTTTACGGTCAAAACTCCGGCCGGGGATCTGGAGGTTGACCTGCCGGTTCCGGGCCGGCATAATGTACTCAATGCTCTTGCCGCGGTCGGTGTAGGGCTGGAAGCGGGGTTGTCGCCGGAAGAAATAAGGAAAGGTCTGGAGTCTGTCCGGCTGACGTCAATGCGGCTGGAAATCATGGAAACCAAAACGGCAACCATCATCAATGATACATATAATGCGAATCCTGCTTCAGCCAAGGCGGCCCTGCAGATTCTTGCCGACCTGGGTCCGGGACTGAGAAAGATAGCCATCCTTGGGGATATGTACGAGTTGGGCCAGCGGGCCGTGGAAGGCCACCGGGAAGTAGGGGTGGAGGCTGCCGCAAAAGGGGTCGATGTGCTTATTACGGTAGGAAAACTGGGATGTGAAATCGCGCTTGGGGCCAGCCTGGCAGACGGGCCGCCGGCCGAGATAATAAGTTTTAATACCAATGCGGAGGCCAAGAGTTATATAAAAAAGATAGTCCGTCCCGGTGACCTGATCCTGGTTAAAGGGTCCCGGGGGATGAAGATGGAAGAAATTGTAAATGACTTGTTAGAGATATAGTGGTTTGAGTAGGGGGAGAACTCTGTTGAAGGAGATACTGTACGCCTTTGGGGCCGCCCTTGTGGTTGCGCTCCTGATTGGGCCGATACTGATACCTGTGCTTTATAAATGGAAATTCGGGCAGTTTGTGAGGAGTGACGGTCCCAAAAGGCATCTCCGGAAAGCCGGGACACCGACCATGGGTGGGCTGATGTTCCTGGCCGGGGCTGTTGCCGGCGCCCTGTTTTTCGGGGAGAAAACGGGCCGCGTTCTCCTTGTAGTTGGTACAACCCTGGCTTTCGGGGTCATCGGCTTTATAGATGATTATATAAAAGTTGTCTTAAAACGGCCGCTGGGGCTTAGGGCCCGGGAAAAGCTGGCCGGCCAGTTCGGGGTTGCTATCCTGGCTACCCTGATAGCTGTGTTTGCCCTGGGGAGAGGGACAGATTTCATTGTTCCGTTTACCGGAGATAAGCTGGCTCCCGGTCCGGTTTTTTACCTGTTTTTTTCCGCTCTGGTCATGGTCGGGACGGCAAATGCGGTAAATATTACCGACGGGTTGGATGGACTGGCGGCCGGTTCAATGGCGATTTCCGCTTCTGTTTTTGTTTTAATCTCCCTCATGATGGGCGAACCGGTAAATGAAGTGGCAGTCTTTGCCGCTGCCCTGGCGGGCGGGTGCCTGGGTTTTTTGAGATACAATGTTCACCCCGCCAAGGTGTTCATGGGAGACACCGGTTCTCTTGCCTTAGGAGGCGCCCTGGCGTCCCTGGCCATGATAACAAGGACAGAACTGTTTCTCCCGTTCATAGGGATTTTGTATGTTACCGAGACCCTTTCGGTAATTATCCAGGTTATTTCGTTTAAGTTGACCGGGAAAAGAGTTTTCCGGATGAGCCCGCTGCACCATCACTTTGAGCTGGCCGGTTGGTCCGAACGGAAGGTTGTGCGGGTGTTCTGGCTCATATCACTTGGCGGCGCTTTAACCGGGGTACTGGGACTATATAACATCGGATAGCAAATTATTATGTTTATATTGATTAAAATATGTTTATATCTATGTAATAGATAAAACGGCCACAAGAAGCCGCAGAGGAAGTAGGGACTTGTGAAAATGGAAGACCGTAAAAACAGGCCATTTGACGTTGTGGGAAAAAAAGCTCTGGTAGTCGGGATTGCCCGCAGCGGGGTGGCGGTGGCGAAATTCCTGGTGGCCAAAGGAACCAGGGTTGTGCTCACGGATAAAAAATCCAGAGAGGAACTGGCAGAGACTTTAAGGGATTTTCCGGCCGGTTCGGTAGAGGTGATTGCCGGGGAATACCCGGAGTATGGTTTCGGTGACTTTGATTTTCTTGTGGTCAGCCCGGGGGTTCCCCTGACTGTTCCGCCTGTCCGGCAGGCCTTGGACACCGGCACACCGGTCCTGAGCGAACTGGAACTGGCTTATAGATTTGCCAGGTCTCCCATTGTTGCTATTACCGGGACAAACGGAAAGACAACCACGACTACTCTGATTGGGGAGATCTTCAAGCACGGGGGCAGAACGGTATGTGTAGGGGGAAATATCGGCCTTCCCCTGGCGCCGGAGGTAGAAAAATACGGGCCTGATGATGTTATTGTCGCCGAGGTGTCCAGTTTCCAGCTGGAGTGTATAGATGAGTTTAAACCTAAGGTAGCCGTAATTCTGAACATAACGCCGGACCATCTGGACAGGCACGGTACAATGGAGAATTACATCGCGGCCAAAGCCAGGATTTTCGAAAACCAGGATGCCGGGGATTTTACCATACTTAATTACGATGACCCGGAAGTAGCGGCATTGAAGCAAAAAACACCCGGGAAAGTTATATTTTTCAGCCGCAGGCATAAGTTAAAAGAGGGAATATTTGTCGAGGAGGGGCAAATCACCGTTAAATTTGACGGTGCAGCCGAGAAGGTATGCCCGGTACGGGGTATCTTTATCAGGGGCGCCCATAACCTGGAGAATGCCCTGGCGGCAACCGGCGCAGCATTCGCCATGGGTATTCCCCCCCAGGTGATAGGCCAAACACTGAGGGATTTCCGGGGTGTGGCCCACAGGCTGGAGTTCGTGACAGAGATCAACGGCGTCAGGTTTATCAATGACTCCAAAGGAACAAATCCCGATGCCTCGATCAAAGCCCTCGAAGCTTACGATGAACCGATAGTCCTCCTGGCCGGCGGCAGGAACAAGGGCAGCGATTTTACCGAATTGGCCCGCCGGATAAAAGAAAAGGTCCGTGTCCTGGTAATCTATGGCGAGTGTAAGGACGAAATCAGGGAAGCCGTGGAAAAAACCGGTTTTACCGGGATTTTGGAGGCCGGTTCCTTTGAGGAAGCTGTCCGGATAGCGGCCCAGGAGGCCAGGCCGGGTGAAATAGTCTTATTGTCCCCCGCCTCCGCCAGTTGGGATATGTTCAGAGACTTCGAGGAGAGAGGTGAGCGTTTCAAGGAAGCTGTGATGAGCTTAAGGAGGTAGTTCTTTTTGTATCCTCGCAGGAAGTCTCCTGATATCCTTTTGTTTGCGGCAACTGTACTGCTGTTGAGTATTGGAATTATTATGGTGTACAGCGCCAGCCAGGTGACCGCTTATGAAAAGCTGGACGACACCTTTTATTACCTGAAAAGACAGGTAACCTGGGCGGTTATTGGATTATCTGCCATGGCCTCGGTGATGAAGATAGACTACTGGCGGTACAAGAAATTTGCAGTGCCTTTCCTTGTCCTGGCCTTTTTGCTCCTGGTCATGGTTTTGCTGCCGGGGGTCGGGAAAAGCGTAAAGGGCGCCCAGCGCTGGCTGGGAGTGGGCCCTCTGACTGTCCAGCCTTCCGAAGTGATTAAACTGTCCCTGGTAATATTTATGGCGTACGGGTTGGCCAGGTACAAGGACCGGCTCCGTTACTTTGTATCAGGCATGCTGCCTTTTCTGGTTATCCTGGCGCTGGCCTGCGTCCTGATCCTGCTGCAGCCTGATCTGGGAACTGCCGTATCTATTGCTGGTACAGTCTATATAATGCTTTTTGCCGCCGGCGCCCGGGGGAAACACTTGTTTTACCTGGCGCTGGCAGGAGTAGCGGCTGTCGGCCTGGCCATTGCCCTTGAACCATACCGGTTGAGCAGGTTTCTGGCTTTCCTGGACCCGTGGGCAGACCCCACCGGGTCGGGTTATCATATCATTCAGGCCCTGTACGCGTTGGGTTCCGGTGGCTTGTTCGGAGCAGGGCTGGGTAACAGCCACCAGAAGTTCTACTACTTACCGGAACAGCATACAGACTTCATTTTTGCCGTCTTGGGGGAAGAACTGGGCTTTTTCGGGGGCGCCCTGGTAATCATCCTGTTTCTTATTTTTATATGGAGGGGTTTCAAAATAGCCCTGACCACCCATGACTCCTTTGCCAGCATGTTGGCGGTAGGGGTTACTTCAATGATTGCTCTCCAGGCTATCATAAATATCGGTGTTGTTACGGGTTCACTGCCGATTACGGGAATTCCCCTGCCGCTGATAAGTTTCGGCGGCTCTTCCCTGGTGTTTACCCTGATCGGGGTGGGCATGCTCCTGAACATCTCGCGCTACGTATCGCCAAGGTAAGCGCTGTAAGATCTTATTTGACAAAAATCTGCTTTAATATATAATTTAGACTGAAAACAGGGGGAGAAAATCATGCGGGTGGTGGTCACCGGCGGCGGAACAGGGGGACATATCTATCCTGCCCTGGCCATTGCCAGGGGAATAAAGGAACAGAACCCGGAAGCCAAAATTCTTTTTGTCGGAACTTCAAAAGGCCTGGAGGCGGATATTGTCCCCCGTGAGGGGTTTGAATTCCGGACCGTTACAGCGGAGGGCCTGACCCGCAGAGTATCCTTCCGGGCTTTGGCAACCCTGTTCAAGACTTGCCGGGGCTGTTCTGAGGCCTACAGGATACTGAAAGAATTTAAGCCTGCCGTGGTTGTCGGAACCGGCGGCTATGTGTGCGCCCCGGTTGTTATGACGGCTGCTTTCCTGAAAATTCCTACTCTCATCCACGAACAGAATGCCTATCCCGGAATCACCAACAGACTTCTGGCCAGAATGGTGGATAAGGTGGCCATTACGTTTCCGGAATCCGCACAATACTTCACTCCCAAGGCAGATATGGCTGTAACCGGTTTGCCGGTACGCCCCGAAATTATTTCAGCCGACCGGGAAACGGCCGTTTCCCGCCTTGGTCTGGATAGGGACAAGTTTACTGTCCTGGTTGTGGGAGGGAGCCGGGGGGCGCGAAGCATCAACAGGGCGATGGTGGAAGTGATCAGCCGGGCGTGCGGTCATGACGGTTTGCAGTTTATCCATGTGACAGGCCGGTTGGGATATGATGAGACTGTCAATGACCTCAGGGCCCGGGGAATAGATATGGTTAAATGTGGGAATATTACGGTCACACCGTATTTATATAACATTCATGAAGCGCTGGCGGCAGCAGACCTCGTAATTTGCCGGGCGGGAGCCACAACCATTGCCGAGATCACCGCCCGGGGACTGCCTGCCATCCTGATTCCGTACCCGTATGCTTCGGCGAACCACCAGGAATACAATGCCGGGGCCCTGGTAAAAAACGGGGCCGCAGTCATGATTCTTGACGCAGACCTTAATGGAAAAAAACTGTGGGAGACAGTATGGAACTTATTCGCGGACAGAGCAGGGTTGGCCGTGATGGCCGAGAAATCACGGGGGCTGGGCAAGCCGGAGGCCCTGCAGCATCTTTTGCAGTTGGTCAACGGGCTCGGCGGGGTATAATTATTCCGGCTTTTTATTGGACAGGCAGATCTGTCAACTGGCACCAAACAATCTCATGATTGCATACAATGGATAAGGTAGAGTTATGGAAAATTGTAACCGTGCACTTCAGGGAGGGCTAGATTTGTTGAAAAACGGACGGGGAAACATACATTTTATTGGAATAGGCGGTTCGGGCATGAGTGGGATTGCCACCGTTTTGTTGCAGAAGGGATACCAGGTTAGCGGTTCAGACCTAAAAGAGAGTGAGGCCACTTCCAGACTGGCTGATATGGGCGCCACGATTTTTATTGGACATGACGGCGGCAACATAGGACATGATACCAGTATGGTTGTCGTTTCTTCGGCGATCAGGGAGAACAACCCCGAACTGGCGGAAGCCCGCCAGCGGGGCATAGAAGTAATCAAAAGAGGTGACATGCTGGCCCGGCTGATGGCGGAGAAAAAGGGGGTGGCCGTGGCCGGAGCTCACGGAAAGACAACGACAAGTTCGATGATTGCCCTTGTTTTCGAGAAAAACGGTCTTGACCCGACGGTAATCGTGGGCGGGGATATAACCGAGTTTGGCGGCAATGCCAAGCTGGGGAAAGGAGAACACCTGGTAGCGGAAGCCGATGAAAGTGACGGTTCTTTTTTGCTTTTGTCCCCGTTAATTGCGGTTATTACCAATATTGAGGATGACCACCTGGACTATTACGGATGCAGGGAGGCCATAAAAAAGGCTTTTCAGGAGTTCGTTGACAGGGTCCCCGCAGACGGCTGCGCGGTAGTGTGTGTGGATGACGCCAATGCAAGGGAACTGGCCGAAAAATGCGGTAAACAGGTGATTACTTATGGGATAAACCATGCTTCTGATTATTCGGCCAGGAATATCAGGACGGAAGAGCTTGTTTCCACGGCGGAGATATACTACAGGGGAGCTGAGCTGGGTGTACTGGAACTTAATGTGCCCGGCGTGCATAATATAAATAATGCCATGGCGGCAATTGCCGTTGGACGGATAGTGGGTCTTGATTTTGGCGCAATTGCCGAAGCGCTGAAGAGTTTTCGGGGAGTCCACAGAAGATTCCAGCTGCTAGGGAACGTAAACGGTATCAGGGTAGTTGATGATTACGCCCATCATCCCACGGAGGTGAAAGCAACGTTAAGGGCGGCCCAGCAAACAAAAGCCAACCGCGTAATTGGCGTTTTTCAACCTCACCGTTTTACCAGGACCCAGTTTTTGCACAAGGAATTCGGCGAGGCTTTTTCCGACGCGGACATCATTATTATTAATGAAATATACGCGGCCGGCGAAACACCGATTGAAGGCGTTTCGGCGGAACTGATCGTGAATGCCATTGCGGATAAAGAGAAACGGCCTGTTTATTACTTCAGTACGCCGGAAGAAATTACCGATTTCCTGTACAAAACAGCCGAGCCGGGGGACCTCATTCTGACACTGGGGGCAGGAAACATATGGACGGTTGGCACAAAACTTGTAGAGAGGTTGAAAGCGAGGTAAGGTATGGATCTACGGGAAGTAGAACATGACCTGGGGTCTCTGATTGACGGAAACATTTTAACCATGGAGAGTATGAAAAAGCATACCTCCTGGCGAATAGGCGGTCCGGCCGATATTATGGTCATCCCGGCCGGTGTGGAAGATATCAGGCAGTGCCTCCGTTTTGCCAGGGAGCGGGAGATACCCCTGCTTATTATGGGCAACGGTTCCAACCTGCTAGTTAAAGATAAAGGCATCAGAGGAATTGTGCTGAAAATTTCCCAGGGTTTTAATCAGATCGGGGTTAGAGGTAATGATATTGTGGCGGGGGCCGGGGCGCTTGTCCCGCTAGTGGCAAAACGCGCGGCAGAGGCGGGGCTCAGCGGCCTGGAGTTTGCCGCCGGTATTCCGGCGTCTGTAGGAGGAGCTATTAGTATGAATGCGGGAGCCCACGGCAAATGCATCGAAGAAGTAGTGCGAAGGGCGACGGTCCTGACTCCGGAAGGGTTAATTGCTGATTTAAATAAAGAAGAGATAGGGTTCCGGTACAGGGACAGCAGTATCAGGGAGAAAGGATTAATAGTGCTGAGGGCGGTTTTTGCTCTGGAACCCGGTGACCCCGCAGATATCAGAACCAGAAACGAAACCAATCTGGTCAAGCGCAGAAATTCCCAACCACTCGAGTATCCAAGCGCCGGCAGTGTTTTTGCCAATCCTCCCGGGCAGTGGGCCGGGTGGCTCATCGAGCAGGTAGGAGGTAAGGGCATGAGAGTCGGTGACGCCATGGTCTCGGAAAAACATGCCAATTTTATAGTCAACCTGGGAGAGGCTACCGCTTCAGATATCTTGAAACTGGTGGAACGGATCAAAAGGCTTGTACTTGAAAAATTTAATATTGACTTAAAACTGGAGATTCAGGTAGTTGGTGAGTAGCCTGAATCTGGAGGTGACCACGTGGAGAAGTTTATTGTTATCGGTGGTAAACGCCTGAAGGGATCGATAAGGGTAAGCGGCGCGAAGAATGCGACCCTTCCCATCCTGGCAGCCAGTTTGCTCACCGAAGGGATCAGTACTATCCACGAGGTGCCCAGACTCCTGGATGTGCAGGTGATGAAGGAAGTGTTAACTCATCTGGGAGCAAAAATCCGATGTGATGGCAGCACACTCGTGGTAGACAGCAGTAACGTGAAGAGTTTAGAGATCGCCGAAGACCTGATGCGGAAAATGAGAGCATCGAACCTGGTGATGGGAGCCCTGATAGGCAGGTTTGGCTATGTAAAAGTTGCTTATCCCGGAGGATGCGCTATCGGTTCGAGGCCCATGGACCTGCACCTGAAAGGGTTTACGGCGCTGGGCGCAAAGATAACCGAGAAACACGGTTATGTGGTCGCGAAAACCGATGGTCTGCAGGGCGCCGAAATACACCTGGATTACCCCAGTGTGGGGGCCACGGAGAACCTGGTTATGGCAGCGACACAGGCCAAGGGACAGACCATCATCAGAAACAGCGCCAAGGAACCGGAAATTGTTGACCTGCAGAACTTCTTAAACGGTCTCGGGGCAAAAATCAGGGGAGCCGGGACGGACCTGATCAAGATTGAGGGGCCTACCAAGCTGGGTTCCACCAGTCATACAGTGATTCCCGACCGTATCGAAGCGGGAACCCATATGGTGGCGGCAGCCATCACCGGTGGGGATGTGGTTGTGGAAAATGTTATACCTGAACACGTGGAGGCTGTGATAGCCAAGCTCAGGGAAGCAGGTGTAAAAGTGGAGGTGGAAGAAGACCGGATCAGGGTTGTGGGGCCGCCCAGACCCAAAGCCGTTGATGTCAAAACCCTGCCATACCCCGGTTTCCCAACCGATATGCAGGCCCAAATCATGGTGCTGCTGACGGTGGCCGACGGAACGGGAGTTGTGTCCGAAACGGTTTTTGAGAACCGCTACAAACATGTCGATGAACTGCGGCGCATGGGAGCTGACATTAAAATAGAAGGCCGGGCGGCCATTATCAAAGGCATACCCAAATTAAGCGGGACGTTTGTGGAAGCAACCGACCTGAGGGCGGGTGCCGCATTTGTCCTGGCGGGGCTGATAGCAGAGGATGCCACGGTGATTGAAAATGTCTGGCACATCGACCGGGGGTATGAACATCTTGAACGCAAGTATGCGGCCCTGGGGGCCCGCATAATGAGGGTCAGCGGGATATGAATGGGCAGTGAGAAGGGGAGATGCAGCGAAGGCTGCTTTTTTTAGTTTAGGGGTGGACAAGTTTAAAACGATATATTTTTGGGCGAGTTTTTGGTATAATAATAAAGAGGTGACAGAAATGCCCGGTCTTCATTCAGCCAGACATTCCTATCCCCGCAAGGGACGATGGCATATAGTTCAAAGCCTTTTTTTTATTTTTGTTTTTTCCCTGGCAGTTTTCTTTTTCCTTCATTCATCGGTTTTCAGCGTAAAAGAGATCAGGGTAAGCGGGACTAAACAGCTGAGCCCGCAAGAAGTTGTGGCCCTGGCGGATTTAAAGAAAGGAGTCAATATCTTCAAGACAAATTTGATCAAGGCTAAGGAAAGGATTGCTGTACACCCGCTGGTCAAGCAGGTCGAAATTTCCAGGGAATTTCCGGCAACCATTGTTATCGAGATAACCGAACGGAAACCGATAGGTTTGATACCTGACCGGGGTTGGTTCGTGGTGGTCAGTGAAGACGGCGCCTACCTTGCCAGGGTAAATAATTTAAGCAGTATAAATCTTCCTATCATAACCGGCGTAAAAACCGGATCCTCCGGGCCGGGACAGAAGATTGCCGACGAAAGGCTAAAGACTGCCCTTGATTATTTAAAAGCCACGCCTCTGAATATCAGGGCGGCGGTTTCAGAGATCAATGTTTCGGATCTGAATAATATCAGGATGTTTACCATAGACAAGGCGGAGGTCAGATTCGGAGACAGCGCCAGAATTAACGAAAAAATTCAGCTTTACCAGGAAGTGATAAGCCAAAATTACCAAAGCAGAATCCAATATATAGATATAAGTTATAAAGGCAATCCGGTGATCAAGTTTATCGAACCGCCCGAGCAGGAGAAACAGGAACAGCCATAGAAGAATAATGCAATTGAAAAGCGAGGGAACGGTATTGAAAAGGGGAAGTATTTCCGTAGCAGTTGTCCTCCTGTTTTTGGGAATGATGCTGGCCGTGCAAATCCGCTCTGCCCGGCAAATGCAGCAAAATGTGCCAATGGCCAGGGCTCAGGAACTGACTGCCAGGCTGAAGGAAGTTAAGGAGGAAAGGGATACCCTGAGAGAGGAGGTCCAGGACCTTCGTAAGAGATTGGACCAGGTAAGTGCGGGGGTGAAATCTGCGGACCAGGCCCTGAAGGACCAGTTGGAAAAAGCCAGGCTTGAGGCCGGACTGCTTCCGGTGACAGGACCCGGCGTACAGGTAACCCTTAATGACAGCCCTAAAGAGCTGCAACCCGGAGAAGACCCGAACCTTTACATTTTACATGAAGAGGACCTTCTGAAGGTGGTTAATGAACTGCGGGCCGGAGGAGCCGAGGCCATATCCGTAAACGGGCAGCGGTTGTTGGCTACCTCGGAAATCAGGTGTGCCGGGAATACCATTCTGGTCAATACCAGGAAGATTGCCCCTCCCGTTGTTATTTTGGCTACCGGAGACCCGGATACGCTGCAGAGCGGCCTGGAAATAAAGGGGGGCATTTTTGAACAGCTTAAATTCTGGGGATTGGTTGCAGACGTGCAGAAAAAGGAGAGCATTACTATTCCGGCTTATTCCGGTACTCTAACGTTTAACTATTCCAAGCCCGCAAAATAAGAAGAGTTTGTACCGAAGTTTTTTCAACAGCCGTAAGAAGGTGAATAGCATGTGGTTACCGTTATTAGGATTGATTATAGGCGTAATTATCGGGTTACAGGCCCCGTCGCTGCCCCAGGCCTGGGCTCAATACATGTCGGTGGCGGTACTGGCGGCTATGGATTCCGTTTTTGGGGGAATAAGGGCCGGTATGGAAAAAAAATTTGACGATATTATATTCATTACCGGTTTTTTCAGTAATGTACTTCTGGCTGCCGGGCTGGCTTATATCGGTGAGAGGATAGGAGTGGCATTATACACGGCGGCTATTTTTGCCTTTGGGGTAAGGATATTTCAGAACCTGGCCATTATCAGGCGCCACATTTTAAAAAAGTAGAAAAAAATAAAATTTAAAAGAGGGAAATTCATTTCCATGTGGAATTTTACCAATTAAAGTGTATCTCAATGAGCGGTTTACATTCCAAGGGCCGGTTTCGGTTTAACGAATGCTTTATGCAGGTTAAAGGAGGTCAATAATTAATGCTTGAGTTTGAGATTGACACTAATCAGTTTGCGAATATAAAAGTCATCGGGGTAGGCGGCGGCGGAAGCAATGCCGTCAACCGGATGATTGCTGCCGGCCTGAAGGGTGTTGAATTTATTGCCGTGAACACTGATGCTCAGGCCTTGCAATTGTCCCAGTCCCAGAACAAGATCCAGATTGGAGCGAAACTTACCAAAGGCCTCGGAGCCGGAGCCAATCCCGAAATCGGGCAAAAGGCCGCCGAAGAAAACCGGGATGAATTAGTACACGCCCTCCGGGGAGCCGATATGGTATTTGTCACCGCCGGAATGGGCGGCGGCACAGGGACAGGGGCAGCGCCAATTGTGGCTGAGATCGCCAAAGAGGTGGGGGCGCTGACCGTAGGGGTAGTGACCAAACCTTTTACCTTTGAGGGCCGTAAGCGTCTTACCCAGGCCGAAGGGGGCATTGCCAACCTCAAAAACAAAGTGGATACCCTGATTACCATTCCCAATGACAGGCTGCTGCAGGTTATTGACCGGCAAACCTCCATCGTCGAGGCCTTCCGGATTGCCGATGATGTACTCCGGCAGGGTGTGCAGGGCATATCGGACCTGATTGCGGTTCCCGGCCTGATCAACCTTGATTTTGCAGATGTCAAAACTATTATGACAGAAACTGGGTCGGCGCTGATGGGAATCGGTATCGGAACAGGAGAAAACCGGGCCGCCGAGGCCGCCAGGGCAGCCATTTCCAGCCCTCTGCTGGAGACCTCCATTGAGGGGGCCAAAGGGGTGCTCCTTAACATTACCGGCGGTTCTAATCTGGGGCTTTTTGAGGTGAATGAGGCCGCCGAAATTATTGCCCAGGCGGCAGACCCGGAGGCCAATATTATCTTTGGAGCGGTGATTGATGACTCGATGCAGGATGAAGTAAGGGTAACCGTAATCGCCACCGGTTTCGATCAAAAGTATAACCGCAAGGAGATTAATGCCGAACTTGACATTAAGCCTTTCGCCGCAGTTGACGACCTTGATATTCCGGCATTTTTGCGAAGAAAATAGAAGGCAAACGGTACTGCAAAAAAGTATTAATAATGGTTTTTTCGCGTATATTTTATAGAGCAGGAAGTTGGCGCAAAAGAGTGAGCTTACTGTATGTTCGGATAAACGGGGGTGCGGTTATTGAAATGCCATGAATGCAGGTACCTGATGTTTGACTATATTGACAAAAAGTTGTCCGAACCGGTTATAAAAGAAATGGAAAAACACCTGGAAGAGTGTCCTTCCTGCGCCGAAAGGATGGCCAAACTTGCCCGGCCTCAGGAAGAAGAAAAGCCCAGCGGGCTGTTCTGGTACCTGTTAATGCCTTCGGGAGGATTCAAGAGGTTTTTCTTTGTGGGAGCCATCTTTACATTTATTCTGGTGCTGGCCCTCATATCCGTTCAACTGAAAAAACCGTTATTCAGGTTGTTTTAAAAGGCAAACAGTTTAGCGAAAATTGTTCTCTCTTTGCCTTGGTTCACAGAAAAAGGCGAGAGAATTTTTTTTGTCTTTTCACCTCTTGACAAATTTCTGAATAAGCCTCGTTGTATAATAAATGAGATGGTTCTGGGAGAGGTTGGAATACTTGTCATAACTGCTCTCTGCCGGTCATATAATGATACTATGAATTACATAAGCTGGTGGTGGAGTAATGAGTCTCCAGAAGGTGGTCTACGTCTACCCCGACGTTGCTTTTGCTGTCAGTTTTCTGATGAACTCACTGATCCTGTGGGGGACTGCCGCAGTCAACAAGCTCGCCGCAGGGTGGCCGAGGATTATCACCGGAGCGGCCGCCGGGGCTTTATATTCCTTTGCTGCCGCCTTTCCCCAGGGGGAATTCCTGCACGGTTTTTGGCTGAAAATTATATTTTCCGTGGGCATGTTTGCCATTACCTTCGCCCCTCTTAACCTTAAGCGTTTTGCCGCATCTCTAACGGTGTTTTATATCATTTCGTTCTCCCTCGGCGGCTTCTTTATCGGTGTTCTCTATTTCTTCAGGTCAAGTCCGTTTTATATGTACCTCAGTGACTTTTCGCGACAGGTGGCCGCTTATTTTTTACCTGGGCTTTTGATAACCGCTGTGGTTTATATTTTTTTTACCCGGTTTGCCGGCCGGCTGTTTCAGAAACGTCTGGCTGAGAACCTTTTCCGGGTTCCGATGAAGGTATTGTTCGGTGATTCCAGGGTGGAGGTGGAAGCCCTTATCGATACAGGCAACCAGCTTCAGGACCCGTTAAGCCAAATCCCGGTGATAGTGGTTGAATACAATGTTTTAAAAGACCTGTTCCCGGCCGAGGTCCAGACAGCTTTTGAACGTGGGAAAGATCCCGACTTGATGCTAATCCTTGATTCCCTTGCCGAAACCCAGTGGTCTACGAGGTTCAGGGTGATTCCTTTCACCTCGTTGGGCAGAGAAAACGGTTTGCTGATCGGATTCAGGCCGGACCGGGTGGAAATATTGACCGGAGGCAACCTGGTCTGCACCAGGAACGTGATAGTGGGGGTATACCACCGGCAATTAAGTCCGGAAGGTGGATATAGGGCCCTTTTGCATCCTGATGTGCTTGACAGCATGACAGCCTGACCAGAAGGAGGATAACGGCATGTTGAACAGGTTTATGCGCCTTAAATGGACAGTGCGGCTGTTTATTTTAAGGATACTTTTCAGGCTCGGACTCAAGTCGGAAGTCCACTATGTCGGCAGCAGTGAAGCCCTGCCGCCTCCCCTGTCAAACGATGAAGAAATTTTCTTGATTTCAAAGCTGGAAGCCGGGGACAAAACCGTCAAGAGCGTCCTGATTGAGCGCAATCTGAGATTGGTGGTGTACATAGCCCGCAAGTTTGAGAATACCGGAATCGGGATTGAGGATCTGGTTTCCATCGGGACAATCGGCCTGATTAAAGCCGTCAATACCTTCGACCCCAACAAAAAGATCAAGCTGGCAACTTACGCTTCCCGCTGTATTGAAAACGAAATTCTCATGTATCTCAGGAGGAACAACAAGACCAGGTCCGAGGTTTCTTTTGATGAGCCCCTGAATATTGACTGGGACGGCAATGAGCTCCTGCTGTCAGATGTGCTGGGAACGGAAAGCGATGTGATCTATAAATACCTGGAGGAAGAAGTGGATAAAAAGCTGCTGAATATCGCCCTGCAGAAGCTGAGCGGGAGAGAGCGGAGGATTATGGAACTGCGTTTCGGGCTGGTGGACGGGGCGGAAAAGACGCAGAAGGAAGTGGCCGATATGCTGGGGATTTCCCAGTCGTACATATCCCGGCTGGAGAAGAGGATATTGAAGAGGCTGAAGAAAGAAATACACAGAATGGAATAAAATTAGTGGCCAGTGGCTTCTTTAAGGACCTAAGAACACAAAGAAACAGTTGCCAAACCCCATATATTTATGCAAATGTTAGAAAAGCTTAAAATTAGATTTTTTAGCAAACTTTTATGAAACAGTAGTACAGAGAAAACAGAAATTATAGGAGTAACTTTGTTTTAACCGTAATTGCCGTAACAAAACGGGAAAAGTAGCCCACTTCTGACCAGGAAGCTACTTTTCCTTGGTTTACCTATGGCCGCCCACTTGGAGCGGTAGTTGTACTTAACCGGGGTGTTACCGCATCCCGGTTATTATATTTTTAAAAAGGACCATTTGTCGAGTTCGAAAACCTTCCCCAATAATCATTTTATCCCGAACAAATGTTTGATAAATACTTGCTGATATGGTACAATATAACATGGTACAACCACATAGGCGCAGGGTGGGCGGTCATCAACCCTCTTACGAAAGGGGGGGGTGACTATGTCGGTCTTCGAAGCATTAACCCTAATGATTTCATTCACAACACTCGTCGTTTATGTAATTGTCGCAACACAAAGAAAAAAGTAGCCCAACCCTGCTGAGGAGGCTACTTTTTTCTCCTTATTTCCTATGACCGCCCATGTGGCGCGGGAGTTGTACCATAACCGGGGTGTTAGCTTCACCTCGGTTATTATATTTTACTCCCTCTTTTAATTTAATTATACACGGAAAAAAGAAAAAGGCAAGACTATTGCGCCTAAGGATACTGTCAAGATTATTTGGGTAATTTTACTCTCCAATGTTCAATTTAGGTGCTTTCGAATTCCTGCAGTATGACTATTAACTCCGCTGTTTTCAGTGTTCTGGAGGTTTTTCTTTTGAGTATACGAGGCCCGTACGTACGGTTCCGTAAGAAGGATAAAGCCGAAGCAAATTACTTCGGCTTTACCTTACTCGATTATGCCGTGCATGCCGTAAATGTATGTCATTCCGCCGCCAAGTAAAATTATCAATCCGAAATAGAGAACAGCGAAAGTAAGCCGTGTTGACAGAGGAGTATCGTAATAGCCGGTTTTTGAGAGTTTCCACTGGTGATAAATCTGCGGGATGCCAAGAATGAGGAGCAGAATGATAATAGGGTTGAAGAACTTAAGAGCCGTGAGCAGCATCAGGGGAATTCCCACCAGCCACATCTTGAGGGAAATGGCTGTCACTATCCGCCCGCCGTCCAGCGGGTGAAACGGTATCAGGTTAAACAGGTTTATCATGAACCCGCTGTAGGCAAGGGCCAGCCAGAAATCCTGCCCGGTCAAGAGGTACATTGCCGCGCACAGGAAAGCCCCCACACTTCCCAGGATGGGACCTCCCGCAGCCACGGTAGCCTCGGTTACCGCATCCCGGGGCTGGTCCTTCATAGTAATAAAAGCGCCCATAAAAGGGATAAAAATGGGAGCCGAGACATTTAAACCTACCCGCCTGGCGGTCAGAAAATGGCCCATCTCGTGGACAAAGATGAGCAGCACAAAACCCACGCCGAAGACCCAGCCATACAGCCGGGCGTAGACCCAGACCATCAGGAACATAGAGGCAAAGGTGGTCAGGAACTTGCCGAATTTGAGGAAAACAAGCAGATACTTAAGTTTTCCCAGCAGAAAGAAAAGCCCGAACTTAAACTTACTGAGCAGGATCAGCAGGCCGCCAAGCAAGGCCCAGATGCCTTTCTGCTGTTCCCGCGCCTTTGTTCCGGGACGGGTACCAGGTCCTGCTCATTCCCGGCTATGTCCTCATTATTTCTAAGATGCATTTCCGGTGTGTAATCAGTAGCTTTATTTCCCGGACGGTATTCCATAAGCGTATCCCGCTTTCGAGATTAATTTAGTATATATTAATTATAAAATACAGATGAAAAGAAGTATACCCGTTGCTTTTTCCAGATGCTGTCAAGATTTTTTGGGTAATTTCTCCTTCAATGTTTGGTTTATCGTATTGCCGCCGCAGGAATGACCATTTGCTCCGGTGTTTTCAGTGTTTTCATCTGCCCAACTAACCTCATCCTTATGTCCAAGCGCCGG
>DYZU01000021.1 GCA_022735835.1 Thermincola sp.
GTTTAACTCATCCAGGAATTGATCGGGGTCCTCCGGGGTTATTCCTACAACCTCCCATTTGGTCCTGATGAGCAGGATATCCCCCCACAGCCTGGTGGCAAACAGGTTGACCGAACCCCTACCGGCCGGGTCTGTGAATGACCCCAGGTGAAAACCCGGCCAGCTGGCCCCCACAACCTTCAAACTGCTGGTCCCCACCGCCCGTCTAAATCCTTTGATACTCTCCAGGGGTATCTTCTTTTTGTTAAAGGCCCATTTAATAACCAGACCGTTTTCATCCAAGATATACTCCATATTCCGGGAGGCCCAGGTAAAATAACCAACCATAGCCGTCACAAATACAAAGACCAGGCCCATAGCCGTTATAAAACCGGGGTTGGGTTTTCCGGAAGCCAGGCTGATGGCCACAGGTACTGCAGTAACTAAGACAACGAAAATACTCAGGGCAATACCCCAGGCAAACCCTTTGTTCCGCACAGGTTTATAGGTTGTCATTGATCTTCCCCTCCATAACAGTGTTTATTTTTTCTCTGGCCCAGTACCGGTCATAAAGAAAAATCGCTAAATTAACTACAGCCAAAACGGCAAAGCCCGGGTACCCGGTAACGCCGGTGGTAAGGTCACTTCCTCCTTTTATAACCATCACTGCCAGGCCAAATGTCGCGTTAACAGTTCCATGAACAATTGCCGCAGCAATAACTGATCTCGCTTTTATCCGCACATAACTGAAAATAGGGGCAAGGAGCAAAGTCCAAACTGTCATCATAATAACTCCAAATTGCGGGTGCTGTGGATAATTATGGCCGTGGAGGATAAGGGGGGCATGCCAGATACCCCAGATTAGCCCTATTAACAAGGAGGATTTCCAAAACCCCATAAATCCCAAATACTTCTGCAGATAACCCCGCCAGCCCAGTTCTTCGCCAAATCCCGCCACGGCATTGATGGTCGGTCCGGCAACCAGGCCCTGGATTAAACCGAGCCAAAACGGGTGGACAGGA
>DYZU01000183.1 GCA_022735835.1 Thermincola sp.
ATGCGGAGCTGGTGGTTTCGCAAACCGGAGACTCCGCTGAACATGGAACGCATCATAAAAATCGACCTCCTTAATTTAGGTTGAGCCGTATCTGTCAGTCTACGGCCCGGGGCCTCCTCCCAGAGGTCCGGCCCCTAAATTATCACTGCACTGTCAATATTGGTAAAGACATGCTCCTTCATATTGGATTCATCCATGGCAGTGATAACCGTTTTGTTCTTTACACTTACCACAAAGGCCAGGTTGTCCATCATAATCAGAGAGTCACTGGAGCCCTTCCGGGCAGCCCGCTCGACCGCGTTACTGATCTTGGCCAGGTCAGCCTGGGTGAGTTGAATGTTCCGGGAAGTCAGCCTCTGCTGGGCATGAGCGGAAAACTTGATTCCGCCGGCAGCAATGTGATTTTCCAGCAGTTCTTTAAACGTGGCCTGCCCCTTTTGTCCGGCCCTCTGTGGTTTTTCTCCTTCCCTGGAGGGTCCCGCCGGCATAATTGGTTGTGGATAGAATATTTTGTCTACCATTCTTCGCACCTCCCTGTGCGGGTTACTTAGCTCTCCTGCTGTTTGACTTCCTCGATGTGGGATAATGGTATAGCCTTCGTATTTACTATCACGTTCGGCATCCCGTCAATTATTTTCATCCCGGTTACGATACCGCTTACCTGTTCGGTAGTCTCGGGGGCGTACCCTGAAACAAATCGCCCAATCAGGCTAATCGCGTGACCGACACTGGTTTCATACATGATTTGATTCTGAATCTGGGCCAGATCCCGGAACCCCTCGCTCATATTGGTCATTTGTTCCAGTGAACTGAACTGGGCCATCTGGGCGATAAAATCCTTGTTATCAGTAGGCTCCAGCGGGTCCTGGTATTTCAGTTGCGTAATCAGCAGCTTGAGAAAATCATCCTTGCCCAGAATTTTTTTCACAGCTTCAGTCGCGGTTTGCTGCCCACTGCCTGATACTGCATCAACTGCCATCCGGATCACCTCCTATGCTATAAAATCCACAGTGCTCCCATAATACGCGCGAACGGCGCTTGAATCCGTTTCTCCGTAGTAAGAGCCGTCTAATTCGTCATCACTTAAAACAGTTCTGCTGCCTTTGGTTGAGTTGTTACGGAAGGCGCTTCCCCGTTCCCGGAAACCTGAGTAATCCCGGTCCGGCCCAAGGTTGACGATCAGTTGGTCTACCTTAACCCCCTGCTCCGCCAGAGCATCCCTGAGAACATTCAGGTTGGATTCGATTACGCTTTTGACCTGGTGACTTTCGGCATTGAATCTGGCGGTAACCGACCCGTTTTCGGAAGTAATGCTGAGGTTCAATTTCCCCAAGTGCTCCGGTTTCAGTTCAATCTGCATCTTTGTTACTCCGGGTGTGCTGATGATTTTGGCTTTCTGGACAATTTGACCGATTATTTCATGAGCCGTTTTGGGAAATTGCGCGGGCGATTCGGGTGATTTAACAGGTTCCGGAGAAGCGCTATGCTTGATAACGGCATATACCTCTTGCCTATTCTGTATCGGTGGGTCGGGCTGATCAGTTTTAGGCGCCGACTCCTGATTAACCTCCGGTAAAGTGTCCTGACCCTCGCTAACCCTTGACTCAGTATTGCTCATCCTGCTTCCGCCATGTAAAATAGGTCCTTGCCCCGTTACCGTATTCACCGGACGAACTATGTCAGTACCTTGTTCTTCCGAAAACGTTTCGCCCCGGACAACTGCCCCTCCCTGGAAGTTTGTCTGTCCCCGGAGATTTGTCTGCTCCAGGAGAGCAGCCTGTCCCCGGACAGCGGCCTGGATTTGACCAACATCTTTGCTTTGAGCAATCTTTTCAACAGTATCGGCCAGTTTTTTCAGGAAATCCTTGTCCGGCAAACCCGCATTTTCATTCAACCGTGCTGGAATTAGCGCTTTCAACTCACTTATCTCGGGGGACAATTCTGCAATTTTATTAAGAAGTTTAAGCAAGTGCGGCCACAAGTGTTTTAAGTTGTATTCCGGCAAAGTCCCGTTTCCTCGCATAACAGTAAGGATTTTATCGACCTCGGAAATGCCGGGGTTGGTGAGAGCTTGCCAGATCGGGGCCGTATCAACAGTAAACTCACTGTCTCCGGAAGGCCCACCGGGGTCCGGACTTTTCCCGTCAGCGGAAATTCCCAAGGCCTGCAGAATTTCCATCAATTGCCCCAGCAATTCCGTGACACTGTCACTGCTGCCGGTTCCCTGGCCGGGATCGGCCTCCGCCTGAGGTGTTCCCTTAAGCGGCGCCTCCTGCACCTGCAATCCCAACAGCATTTGGAATACCTCCGAAAAGCTAATTCCGCTGATGCTTGTTTTACAACGCTCCACACCTGTTCCGGTTCCAAGCTGGATATTTTCCGGAAGACCGGGAACCTCCCCGGAATGGTTTTTTGTTTCCCGGGTCAGATTCCCAAGCGTTTCAAAAAAGCTCGTTCTGTTGCCTGCCTGCGGTCCGCCGGGTTTTTTTTCTGCATGGAGCCCTGCCGCCGGTTTTGCCGGATTCGCGGGCTGCGCGGCAAAAACCGTGAAGAGCATTTCCGGCATGACTTCACCTCCTTTCCGTATTCAGTTTTGAAATTTGAATTTTGCTCTTCCTCGGCCTCACCCCCTTTAAGGTATATTCTTAACCGCCTATTGCTTCATTTTATCCGTGAGGCTGGCCGCTTTGGCCGGGTCCATGGCGCTGAAAATTTTAGCCACCTGCTCATCTTCCAGGTACTGCAGGATACCAATAACCACTTCATCTGACAGGTTATCCATTATTTTAACGGCGGCTTCGGGCTTCATACCGGCATAATATTTAGCCAGCTTTTCATAACTGAGCCTGGCGGTTTCCTGGCTTTCCTGCACAGCCTGGAGTGAATCCAGGGCATTTTTTAACTCATTCTTCTCTTCTGACAGAGTTTGCTTCTCCTGATTGGCGATCTCCAGCTTCTTCTCCAAATCCCCGGTATTTTTCTTCAGCTTTTCCAGCTCTGCCGAAAGGTTTTTTATTTCTTCTTTTAATTTATCGTTTTCTTTTTCCAGAGGGGTCTTTGGGGCTTGTTTGGTTTTATCCTTTTCCCTGACCGGCAACAATTTGCCCACAACGGGTATTTTCTGAGCGGTCCTGTAAACATTGATAACGGCAAAATAGTCCAGTACCCATAACGTTCCCGCGATTAGTCCCAGGCCTATTGTAACAATCAAGACAATCGACAAAACCCGCTTGACCCGCATTAAACCATAAACCTCCCGTTAAACCGCCGAATCCCTGTGCATGAAGCCGACCGCAGCCATTTCATCAATCTGTTTCTGCTCTTCCCATAGATATTCTTTCATGTATTCCTGGTAATGCCGGGTCTTCAGTTTTTCCAGCATCTTTCTTTCCTTTATGGTTTCAACCAGTTTGTTTCTTACCTGTTCCATTTCCTGGCGGGAGTTTTCAGTGGTCATTTCCTGTTGTTTGATCCGCTCACCGAGGACCGGAATATAATCCTGGCAGTTCTTGATCTCCAGGAGATCAATCTTTTCCGTTTGTTTCACTCTCAGGATGTCCTGGATTTCCGCCAGTCTGTTTTTGAGGGCGTTGAGAAGCCTCAGGTTATGCTTGTAAACTCTGGTCGACTCTCGCAATTCTTCTTTCCGCATATCTTCTTCTTTCAGCTTCACATCTAGAGCAGTCTGCAATTTAAATACAAACTGTTTCATGTCAGTTCAGCTCCCTTTTTACGCTGACATTCGTTCGCCGGTGAGACTTTTCAGAAGGGCTACCGCATGGTCAAAGGTAAACTTCTCTTCCACACCCTGTTTCAGAAATTCAAGCACCTGGTCAATCTTGGAAATAGCATAGTCAATCTTGGGGTTGGAACCCTTCGCATAGGCTCCGATATCGATCAAATCTTTGGCGTCCCTGTATGTGGCCAGAATGCTGCGCAGTTCATCGGAGGCTTTCCGGTGGTCTTCATCGGCAATATCGATCATTACCCGGCTGACGCTGGCCAGTATATCGATGGCGGGATAATGGTTCTGCATGGCTAACTCCCTGGTCAGGACTATATGGCCGTCCAGAATCCCCCGTACGGCATCAGCAATAGGCTCATTGGTGTCGTCACCCTCCACCAGAACCGTATATAAACCGGTGATTGTACCTCTTGAGGAGGTTCCGGACCTTTCAAGCAGCTTGGGAAGGATGGCAAATACCGAGGGGGTATATCCCCTGGTGGCGGGAGGCTCGCCAACCGCTAAGCCGACTTCCCTTTGGGCCATGGCAAATCTTGTAACCGAGTCCATCATCAGCATTACATCCAGGCCCTGGTCCCTAAAATATTCCGCGATCGTTGTGGCCACCAATGCCCCTTTTATCCTGACCAGAGCAGGTTGGTCAGATGTTGCCACTATCACAACCGAACGTTTCAGTCCTTCCTCCCCCAAATCCTTTTCCAGGAATTCTCTTACCTCTCTGCCCCGTTCGCCGATGAGAGCTATGACATTCACATCGGCGGAAGTGTTGCGGGCTACCATTCCCAGCATGGTACTTTTCCCTACCCCGCTACCGGAAAAAATACCTACCCTTTGCCCTTTACCGACGGTCAAAACCCCGTCAATGGCCTTTACCCCGATTGATAAAGGTTCAGTTATCCGTTTTCGGTGCAGGGGATTGGGCGGGTTCCCATTCACAGGGTATTGTTCGCCAGTATCCAGCGGTCCCTTACCGTCCAGCGGGTTGCCCAGCCCGTCGATAATCCGCCCTAACAATTTGTTCCCTACCCCAACTCTGAAGCTGTCACCTGTAGCTACCACCTCACAGCCCGGGCCAATCCCGCGGAGGTCACCCAGGGGCATCAAGAGAATCTTGCTTTCTTTAAAACCGACCACTTCCGCTTCAATCCTGGTTGACCCCGTCTTAGGGAAAACATAACAAAGTTCGCCCAGGCTGGCTCCCGGCCCTTGGGATTCAATGATCAGCCCAATTACCTGGGTTACTTTACCATTGGTCTTGATCGGCTCGGTCCTTTCAATGGCCTGAAAATATTTTTCAAATTTAAGCATTTGGACTCACTTCCGTCAATGCCTGTTCTATCTCGCTCAACTGACGCTCAATACGGGCATCCACCGTCCCGTTGGAGGTCTCCACCACACAACCGCCGGGAGTAACGGTAGGGTCGGCAAGAACCTTCAGTTTTCTTACTCCTTTTGCCGACCGGGCAATTTCATCATGAGCATTGATAGTACTGTCCAGGTTCTCAGGGTTGACCCTGACAGTAAGTTCCTCCCTGTCGGTTGTTTTCTGGATAGCCCGCTTCACTATATCCACAATAATATCCGGGTCAGTAGCCAGTTCGCGGCCGATAATCTTTCTGGCTACAGCCACTGCCAGCTGAACTATCTCATCCTCGGAACCCGCGACTATTCGTTGCCGAGCTTCATGAGCTTTTTCCACGAGACTTGCCGCCTCCCGGAGTTTGGCGTCATATTCATCTTCGGCAATTCTTTTTCCTTCTTTGTATCCCTCCTGCCACCCGTGGCGGTAAGCTTCTTCCTCAATTTGCCGGAGATTTTCCTGCCCCTCGGCGACAATCCTGGAAGCTTCCTCCTTGGCATTTTTAATTATCTTTTCAGCCTCCTGCCGGCCTGTTTGAATCAGTTCCCTGACCATCTGTTCCGTTTCCTGGAGGATTTCACTGGCCTGGTCTCTGATCTGTTCCGTCTCCCCCATGGAATCCGGCTTTTCCGCTGTATCGGTTGCCCCAGGATACCAGTCGGCCATGCCCTCATCATCGGAAAGCGGCGTGTTGTTGCTTTCTATAATCATCGGCGGCTGTATTTGAATGGAGAAGAATTTGATTAACCTAGACAATTATCTCATCTCCTCCGCCCCTGGCAACAATGATTTCTCCTGCTTCCTCCAGCTTCCTGATAACATTTACAATGCGCTGCTGGGCATCCTCAACATCGCGCAGCCGTACAGGTCCCATATATTCCATTTCTTCTCTTAACATGTCAGCGGCCCGCTTGGACATGTTGCGCTGAATTTTGGCCGCTACTTCTTCGCTGGAACCCTTTAACGCCAGAGCCAGGTCTTTGCTGTCAACCTCCCGCAGGACCTGTTGAATAGCCCTGTCATCAAGCTGCACAATGTCTTCGAAGACAAACATCAGGCGCTTGATTTCCTCGGCCATTTCCGGGTCCTGAATCTCCAGGCTCTCCATAATGGTTTTTTCGGTTGTGCGGTCAACACGGTTCAGGATTTCAACAATAGACTGCACGCCTCCAGCGCTGGTAAAGTCTTCTGATACCACCGCAGAGAGCTTTCTCTCCAGCAGCCTCTCAATCTCCCTGATCACCTCAGGGGAGGTCCTGTCCATTATGGCAATCCTTCTGGCCACATCCGCCTGGCGTTCCGGCGGTAGCGCGGAAAGAATGGTGGCAGCCTGATCTGGCGAGAGATAGGCAATGATCAGAGCTATAGTCTGCGGGTGTTCAGCCTGAATGAAGTTCAGTAACTGCGACGGGTCCGTTTTGCGCACAAAGTCAAAAGGTTTAACCTGCAGAGTGGCTGTCAGCCTGTTTATAATGTCCAGGGCTTTTTGGTTGCCCAGAGCCTTCTCCAGGACCTCCTTGGCATAATCAATACCGCCGGAGGATATGTATTCTTTGGCCACAAGCAAATCGTGAAACTCGGATATTATACTTTCTTTTTCCTCATTCTTGACCTTTCGAATGTTGGCTATTTCAAGAGTAAGTTGTTCAATTTCATCATCTTTAAGGTGCTTAAATATCTGCGCCGAAACTTCCGGGCCCAGGGAAATTAGAAGAATTGCCGCTTTCTGCTTCCCCGTCAAGCCTTTGGCCATTAATTTCACCTCTATTCTTCAGCCAACCACGTCTTCAGCAACTGAGCAACATCATCCGGATGTTCTCTGGCAACTTTTTCCACTTTTTCTTTCCTGAGTTTGCGTTCTTTCTCCTCGGGGCTCAATTCTTTGGGTGGTGTTACCAGCTCTTGCATTTCCTCAACAGGCACCGGTTTAACCATTATATCTTCTTCCAGGGCGGTTTCCGTCACCCTGGTTTTGCGCTTCTTCATCACGATGCTGGCTACCACGCCTCCGATAACCAGGAGGGCCGCGGCGGCTAGACCACCGTATATCAACATCTGTTGCTGTTTTTCCGCTTTCGCAATTTCGGCGTTCAGGGCATCCTGATATTCGGTATTAAAAGGCATCCCGGCAACTGAAATCTGGTCTCCCCTGTCGCTTTTGAAGCCTACTGCGCCTTTGACAATCTCTTCAATATCTTTCTGCTGCTTGGCATCAATTTCCTTATCAATTACCACTGCCACCGACAGCCTCTTTACACCGCCGGGGGCAACTTCCTGAATCTCCTCCACGGAACTGACTTCATAGTTTTCAATTTTTTCACTCTTGCTTAATTCACTGTCGCCGGTTTGCGTTCCGGTTTCGTAACCCGGAATATTACTGTCAGTGCCCGGCGCACCGGTATCGCCGGTGGAAGAACTCCTGCTGTTTTCTTCTACAACTTGTCTGCTTCTGATCACATTATCACCAAACTGCTGCGTCTTTTTCTGGATCCGGTCAAAATCCAGCTCTAACTGGACCCTGACAACAGCCTTGCCCACCCCGACAATCCGTTCCAGCATGCTCTGGACCGAGTTTTGCACTTCCTTTTGATACTGTTTCTGAATTTCTACCTGGGTCATGGTAAGCTTGTTTTGGCGTGATTTGTCATCGGTGCCAATATCCTCGGATAAAATGTTGCCCGCCATATCAACAATAGTGACATTTTCAGGCTTCAAGCCCTCCACGCTGTTGGTAATGAGCTGAACAAGTCCCCTGACCTGGCCTTCCTGGAGCGTCCTGTTTGGGTGAAGTTTCAGCATTACGGCAGCTGTCGCGTTTTTCTGTTCGTCTAAAAAAAGAGAAGGTTCGGGTAGAACAATATGTACCCTGGCCTTGCTTACCTCAACCATTCCCTCGATAGTACGGGTAAGTTCCCCCTGAAGTGCGCGAAGGTACCTGGCCCGGCGGTCCGTGTCCGTCTCCCCGAACTTGGTGTTATCAAAACTCTCAAATCCGACAACTCCTCCCGTGGGATACCCTTCACTGGCCAGTTCCAGCCGGGTTTGGGCAATGTCCCGGGTTGGCACCATGATTGTTGTGCCACCGTCAGGTCCGCTGTCGGAAAGTTTAAACTGGATTTTCTTTTCTTTCAGCTTTTCCACAATTTGTCCGGCCTGCTGGTCATCTAATTGAGTGAACAAGGTCCCGTAGTCCGGTTTCGTCGCTCCTCTCGCCAGAAGAACCAAAGTACCAAATAAAAGGACGGCCGAACAGATGATGACTGTTCTTTGAATTCTGGTCATTTTTTGCCACAACTCGATTGCCTGCGTTTTCAGTTGCCACAGATATTCTTTCATTAAGTCAAGTCACCTCGTCTCACTCGTTTGAGGAGAGCTGTTATACTTGCATTCTCATAATTTCCTGATATGCTTCTATCACTTTGTTTCTAATCTGAACGGTTAGTTGAAAAGCCAGATCAGCCTTGGCTGCGGCAATCATCACCTGGTGGATATCTTCTGTTTCGCCAGTCACCAGCTTAGTTTTCATTTCCGAAGACTGCTGTTGAAGAGCATTAACCTCTTCAATGGCTTTCTTCAACAGATGGCCGAAACCCGAATCTTGATCTTCGACAGGCTTAGCCTGTCCTTCGGCTTTCTGTCCCGGTTGAATCATAGTTAAAGGTGTTGTCCGTATTTCCACTTGTCTAACCCACCTCCTGCCGGTGCGTTTTCAGGTTATGCTAACGCCCGATATCCAAAGCCTTTAACGCCATGTCTTTTGACGCCCTGACTGCGGTTACGTTTGCTTCATATGCCCTTGTGGCCGAAATCATATTGACCATCTCCGTAACTATATTGACATTAGGCATCATGACATAACCTTCCGCGTTAGCATCGGGATGATTGGGGTCATACGCCATTTTAAAAGGGCTCTGATCCTCGACTATCTTTACTGCTCTTACCCCATTACCCACCCGTTGCTCTCTTATTGCTGCGTTTAAAGCCCCGGAAAAACGGTTTTCCGGTTCTCTTGATTCGAATATAACAACCTTTCTTCGGTACGGCCCTCCGTTCGGAGTCCGCGTGGTGTTTACATTGGCAATATTTTCGGAGATAGTATCCATCCTGAGCCGTTGCGCCGTTAGCCCGGAGGCACTTATATCAATCGATTTAAACAGGCTCATCATTACCGTCTCCCTTCAAAAATGGCTGACCTTAGCTTCTGAAATTCGCCGTTTAACTCCTGCGCCAAAACTGAAAATAAAATAGTATTTTTGGCCAGGGCCGCCATTTCCCTGTCAATGTCGACATTATTACCGTCATTTCTCATCGAGGTCTCGTTCGTGACGGTTATCTTCGGCCGAACCTCCGGAGCTGAACGACCACCAATCGGAATGTGTTTCTCGTTGGTTACCAATCCTTTTATCCGGCCTTGTTGGGAAATCGCTTTCCGTAATTCTTCTTCAAACAGGACATCTGATCTTTTGAATCCCGGAGTATCTACATTGGCAAGGTTATTGGCAATTACACTGTTTCGCAAAGAGGCGGCATCCAGTCCTTTTTCCATCAAGCTCATGGTCTTGTTAAACAAAATGTTTTCAATCAAAAGGACCATCCTCCCCAAAATAAAAATCCAAACAACGGCTACCGTAGTTTGGCATAGTAAAACCTAACCTCCCTTCGGCAGCCCGGCGACCATAGCTGAAGCTTTCCCAAAACAACTCAGCCTGTAGGTCCGGAAGCTTTGCGCATTTATCTTTCGATAAACTTGCCCTTATCAAAGGTGTACGTCTGTAAGAATAAATATGTAACAGAGGAGAATAAACGTTGTAGAGGTAAGTTTAGGCAGAACTTTAGTGCTATATTTCGTCAAAGTTTTTAAAAATCCTACTCATTCTTATATTTTTTTATATTTTTTTTGCGAATTTACTAAAAAAACTTTAGTATTTACTTCCAATGTTACAGTATTTCGCCATTCTTAAACAAAATCCTTTTTTCACCAGCCTAATTTCTTAGAAAATATTGGCCTAATCGACATTTTTTTCGATTTTCCACACAGCATATTTTTCTCCAAAATTGTAGCAAAAGTGGCAGCTCCTTTAAGTTTTGGGCAACGCATTAAAGGCAGGTGTGTTCCGGAGAGCGGCGTTATATCGTCCACTGGCCCCATATTGGAAGTTAGAGGTTGGAAGTTAGAGGTTGGATACCGGTAGGGGCTGTCCGAAAAGTAAAAGATAAGTTTTTACGCATAATTAAAGGAAAGGGCCGGGTGTGTTCCGCAAGGGCGAGTCTGACGTCAGCCAGCCCGCGAACGCGTAAGCGTGAGTGGTTTGCTGGCTGAGTTGTTGCCGCCCTGAAGGAATATACCCGGCCCTTTCCCTGCTGTTTATCTAAAGCATAAAATTG
>DYZU01000184.1 GCA_022735835.1 Thermincola sp.
CGTTTACCGCCCGATGTCGCCCCCGAATAACTGGAATGGCACTTAAAGCATACCATATATTCCTGCAGTTCAGCCGGTTCCGTGGACACATCCGGGACAAATTCATAGGTATAACCGTCAATGGTATAGGGATTGTTCTTCCATGTACTGCTGTTCGGGTCCGGCGTATTTACAGCCGGCGAAGCAATAACCTTGACCCCGCTGACCCCTTTAAAGGCCTTGGATAACCGGGTGGTTAAGGGTTCTGATGCAGCCATGTCCTGCACCGCATGCACGTTATGGCAGTCCAGGCATTCCACGTGCCGCTCGGCGGTCCGGATATCCTCGTCGAAGGAATGGACCAGGAAGGTACCGCCCGGCAGGTGGCCAATGCCTTTGTCCTCCCAGAATTTAAGGTTACTGGCGGCGGTTATTCCATTATGGCATGTATAGCACACTTCTTCTTCCCAGTCAAAGACATTACCCACAATGTTTGTTACATTACCCCAGGCATCAATAACAGCCGTGCCGTGAGGGTCGTGGCAGTTGATGCATTTCCCTTTCTGGTCTGCTGCAGCGGGCTCAGTATAATAGGTCCCGCCAGGCCAGGACGCCTTAGCCTTATGAACCCCCGCACTAAATACGGTAAAGCCCGGGTAGCCGGTGGTTTTGGCTTTAATGGCTGAATATTCATGGCACTTGTTGCAAATTTCGCTGTTCGGCCCGTCATTCATAACCAGCATCTTGGGAATAACCTTGGCCGGGTCAATACTGCCGTCGGTGGTGCGCCCGTGGCTGTTATGACAGTTCAGGCAGACACCCTTTTCCCACACAGTTTTGTTGTAAACTATCGGCGTGTTAAAGTCGGCCAGCCACTGGGCATTAAGACCGTGTTTCGAGTTATTGTATACTTTGGACCCGTCAAAGAGCCCCGTATCGGCCACAACGTCCTCCCTGTCGTGGCACTTCAGACATAACAGGTTCTTGTCTGCTCCCGCCTCGTTTACAGGGTACCGCAGCATGGCCCCCTCCGCATCCTTATGGGGTTCGTGACAG
>DYZU01000022.1 GCA_022735835.1 Thermincola sp.
TGTAACTGATAAAATAAAATCAACAGATTCCGCTAAATAAGAATGAACAATATTTACCTTAAACTACCTCTTCCTGTATGATTCAACTGGAAATCAAATAGCAGCAGGGAGAGGACAAAATGAAAACCGGAGAAAGGTGGAGCATGTACTACGAAATAAACAGGTTAAAGGGGTTGGGGTTAAAAGTATCGCAGATAGCAAGGCATTTGAACATTTCCAGGAATACCGTCTACAAGTACTGGCAGTTAGGCTCGACAGAATTGGAACAGGTCATAGGAGAATTAGGGCACCGGCAAAAGAAGCTGGATCCTTTTGCCCAAGAGATTTTATCCTGGATCAGGCAATACCCGGATCTATCGACAGCCCAAGTACTGGACTGGTTAATGGAAAGACATCAAGAAATAGCAATTAGTGTTTGTGAGAGTACCGTAAGAAATTACGTATCCCGTTTGAGAAAGGAGCATGGCATACCTAAAACAGTTCACAAAAGACAGTATGAAGCCATTGAAGATCCGCCCATGGGTTACCAGATGCAGGTAGATTTCGGTGAAGTAAAACTTAAAAATATCCAGGGTAATCTGGTCAGGCTCTGGTTCATCAGTTTTGTAATGTCCCATTCCCGGTATAAGTACGTGGAATGGCTGGATCGACCCTTTACCACAGTAGACGTTATCCGTGCGCATGAAAATGCCTTTGCATTCTTCGGTGGTATGACAGTAGAAATTGTCTATGACCAGGACCACCTAGTTCTGGTCAGCGAGAATAGCGGGGACCTGGTATTCACTCATGAATTTGCTGGTTACGTGGAAAGGAGGGGGTTTAAAATCTACATGTGCCGCAAACAGGACCCCGAGAGCAAAGGGAGGATTGAAAACGTCGTCGGCTATGTGAAAAAGAACTTTGCCAAACACCGGACCTTTTTCAACCTGGAGAAACTAAACGAAGACTGTTTGGCTTGGCTGGAGCGAACAGGCAACGGAAAGGAGCACAATACCACAAAGAAAAAGCCGGCAGAAGTGTTTGCCCTCGAAAAACAAAACCTTCGACCGGTCCTCGAAAAAATGAATATTGATTGTACCAATAGTATAACAAGGGAAGTGCGAAAAGACAACACTGTCTGGTACGGCGCTAACCGCTACTCTGTTCCGTTGGGTACCTACACCGGGACAAAGAAAACCGTCAAGGTCGAAGTGGTTGATGAAACCCTGGTTATCAAAGATCAGGAAACCGGTGAAGAAGTGGCCCGGCACACCTTAAGCCATGAAAAGGGTAAGCTTATTAAGAATAATAACCACCACCGGGATCGTTTCCTGGGGATTGATAAATACATTGACAGTGTTGCCAGTCATTTTCCTGAACCGTCTCAAGCGAAAGCATATCTGGAGAACATCCGGGTAGAGAAACCACGATACATCCGTGACCAACTGCAACTGATCCAGCAAAATATCCTAGCTGTAGATAAGCAGGCACTTGTCCGGGTGAGAATGCTATTATAAAAGTGATCCACTTTTGAGGGTTGTGCTACCGTAAAAGTGATCCACCCTGATACCACATCCTGTACAATGAACTGGAAATTGGTTCACGGTACAGGAGGCGATGAA
>DYZU01000185.1 GCA_022735835.1 Thermincola sp.
AGGTAATAAGGAAGGCGCTGGTTTGGATCTATCTTAATATGTTTTGGCATGTTAATGACAGGCCCGGACATATCGGAAACATATTCAAACACTGTCCCGTTCCAGGCATAGATGAAAGGACAGGAATCCCACTTCGGTTCGGGGCCGCCATCATGCACAAAGGCATCTACTGGGTTGGACCAGGCGGATTGGGCCCCCCAGTTATCCCGGGCTTTTACCCGCCAGTAATATGTTACCGCATTGTAGTTACTTACAGTTAAAGTCCAGCTGGTATTGCTGGTCCATCCTGAGTTGGCATAAATACTGGAAAAATTACTGACAGTACTGATTTCGAAGTAGTACTGGACCGTGTCACCCGGGTCGGGGTCATTTACCGCATAACACTCCAGGGTGATGGTGGCATCAAAGGCTCCGTTGTTGATATCCGGCTCAGGAATCAGAGTTGGCGCCGGAGGCGGACTGGTGGTATGGAAGGTATAGTCTCCAGAAATCCTTTCGTTCCCCAGGGCATCTGTGGAACGAACCCGGTAATGATAGTCAGTGCTCGAGGATAGGCCGGAGAGATTTACAGAATGAGAAGTTACCAATGTGGCGTTCCCGGTGGTATAAACATAATTGCCTACTGAAAAACCATAATCAACGTATGAGGTTGATGTTTCATTGGTCGTCCAGTTAATAGTGACAGAAGTCGCTGTTAAACCTGAAAAGGCAGGCCCGGAAGTAATCACAGGGGGTGCCCCGTCATGCCTGGCTGCGGCTAAGACGAAAATATTTCCGTTGGTATCGATATAGTTGGAAAGTCCGCTAATACCGAAAGAATAAAACGCATACCGGCTGTCGGGGTCAACGGTTTTACTTGTGCTGGTATTCAGGTGGGGGTCGTGACAGTTAACACACTGTAACTGTGTCCCGCCCTCAGTCTGTTCCGCGGAGGTAATGCTGTGGCGGGCTGTACGGTTAGACCCGCTGGTGAAACGGCTGTAAATATTGATTTTCTGTACAGAATTATCAGCACTGCTGTGGCAGGCGCCGGCTCCTCCACCAAAACAAACACTCTCAGTTGCCAGCCTTAACTGTTTGGGGAAGGGAGTTCCGCTGCCGCTGTCCTTGCCATGCACGGCATGGCAGTTAAGACAATCTCCGGCCGGATAACTAAGGCCGTATACCGTTGCGGAAACATGGGGGGTATTATTGTAAGCGGCGCTTCCACGGTATGAATAGGATGAAGGGATAGAATCATCCTTATGGCATCCCAGGCATAAAGCATTTCCTTGTGCCCTCCTGTAGTCCGTATACCCAGTCTTTCCATGGGGTTCATGACAGTTGTGGCAAGCGGTCGCTTTATCTGCGGCATAGCCCGTGCCGGGATAAACAGTTCGGACAACAGTAGAAGCGGTTTTCGTACCGTGATACACTAAATTGTATATCGTTTTACCACTGTATGTACCATACGCATTAATATGACACCCAAAGCAAAGAGTCTTGTCATTACCGTAAACCTCACGCGTAACACCGCCCTGGTCGTAGACGGCTCTTCTAACCAGCGAGTTGTATGGCGAACCATGCGGCTCATGACAACGGACGCATTTTATTTGGGTCCCTGAAGAAGGATTGGACATGGCTGAATCATGAGGGGTTCCGGTAAAAGGTGTAACCATGTCTCCCCCTGTGAGGCTCGACCCAACTCCGTGGCACACTCCACAGACGGCATTCCCGGACGAAACCCTAGCTTCTCCCACTGCCAGCAGGCTGGCCGTCCCTCCGGGGGTATCTTCTGTTGCCAGGTGCGGGTCATGGCAGTCAGTACAGACCTGAACCCCGGTGGGGACGGGATGGAAAGAACCGCTACCGGCATATACCGAGCTTCCGATAGTATTCTCGCCAAACTGATGTTTAACATCAGGGCTGCCATTACCGCCATCATGACAGAAATAACAGGTCTCCCGCTGGGTAGAGGCCCTCAATAAACCCAGTGAATAAGCGGTATGACCTGAATGGCACTTGGCACACTTCGGGGTGCCATATACAGCTTCGCTCACATTATAGTTCCCGTGCGGGTTTGCGAAAGGCTCGGATTCCGATGTCCTGCCGAGATTATTGACCAGCAGATAAACCAATCCCAGAAATAGCAAAGCTAAAACGCCAATAATTGGTATTCTGGTCTCCCGTTTCATGAGACTCCCCCCATTGCTCCCGGAACCAAACAGGAAGTATTAATTCTGTCAAATTAAATTAGACTCGATGGTTCAAAAAGGCTACTAGCAACTATAGTATTATTGTAATTTATTTCTATATTGTTGGCCTTTTTCCTCTAATTTTCAACCATTTTTTCCATTATTTTTAACAAAATTCTTGTTTTAAAGAGGGCTGTCCCCAAAATCAATTTTATGTTTTTGATAAACAGCGGGGAAGGGCCGGGTATTCTCCTTCAGCGCGGCCCAGCACTCAACTCAATGCCATACTTGGCTTTATTACTGCCAACTTGTTGAAGAGTTTGGTTGTAATAATTCCTCGTGTCGGCATTCAATTGAGTGCTGGGCGGAATATACCCGACCCTTCCCTTCAATTGGAAGTAAAAACTTACCTTTGACTTTTGGGACAGCCCCCGCAATTATCCTACCTTTTCCAAATTAGGGTTATCACAGGCTCTCCGGCCTACTTTGCTCATGGGATACCATTTATCACCCAGCTTTACTTTAACTATATCTGCGGTATAATCATTCTTGGTGTTGTTTTCCCCGGAGTTTTCCAACAGGGCGGAACCTACCCCGTATATATCCACGGGAACGCCCAAATCTTCAAACTGGCTTATTTTTTTGGCATTAAATCCTCCGGTAACGACAATTTTTACCTGCTGGCACCACAGCCTGGCCACTTCTACCGCGTTGTAAGGAAGCTCCCATTTTTCATAGGCGGCGTCAATGGCTTCTCTTAAAGCCCATACGAGCCTGGGGTTGACGCCGCAGTCGAGTTTTTTGTCTCCCAGCGGAGGCACTGAGACATCCCGCATGTTTGACGCGGTATCGACTCTTACGGCAAACAATTTATATTTATGAGCCTCCTCATGTTTTCCCGCCCTGTGCAGTTCCCAATAAGCTGAAAACATTTTCCTCATCACTTTCAGGGTTTCCCCAACGCAATCATTGTGAAAATCCACCAGGGCAATTCTGGGCACTTCGGGAGGCATTATTCTGGAAAACTGCATCATGGTCTCGGCAGTGTCGCCAAGGAAACAGGCAATCGACGAGTGCGCAATGGTACCGCCTCCTTTCGCCCCCCACCATCCGCCCTGGTCATTGGTGGAGACAAAAGCGCGGGAATTTTTATTAAACTTCTGGTTGTAAGCCTGGACAGCCAGAGAATATGCATATCCGTGCAGGGCCTGCAATTTATAATGGGCAAACCTGGCCGGGAAAAACAGCACATCCTTGCCCCTCGATGCCACCAGTACATTATACACATTGGTGGCAACCCTGGTGGTTTCGCTCAAGACGCCTAAAATAGGGGTTTCTAACTGGGCAAAATCCCTGTACCGCCCCCTGATCTTAAGAACCGGCTGGACTTCCAGGGGGTCCCCGCTGTAATAAGCAAATGTGCCGTCATGGACGGCTTCCACCTCCAACCGGTCGTATGTATTGACAAACCGCCCGTCATCAGCGAAATACCCCGTACATTCTTCCAATATGGCCAGGACCTCGTCCACGCCGGCCACCAAACTGAACGGCTCCCTCCTGGTGAAGAACTGCATCTCCACAACCAGATCGCCGTTTTGGACGGCGGAACTGTCAATTTCCTTGATATCACTGACTCCCCCGAAGGTGTACCCTTCTTTGGATAAGGTTTCAAGGATCTTGACAATATTGGAAAAATACGCGTCAGAGTACCATCCTTCTCTCATCCTGTCGGCATCAACCCGAAAAATCTCCTTGTCCAACCTTTTTCCGTCGAAAATGCTTATGTTGACCATCTCCTCTCCGGTTGCCGAAAATATACTACTCTTCCTTCCTTTTGGCCGCCGTACCCCTGGCCTGCCACATCAAAAAACTGTCGTAGCCGGAGTAGGCATAATGCTTAATGAATTTGACGTTGTATACCAGATCGGAATTTAAAAACGCCGCTGTGACACGCAGGGCTTTGAGGGTGTCCTCCCTATCCTCGAACAATGACGTAGATAACTCTTTTAAAGGCTCGACAGGAGGAACACTTCCCTTTAAAGCCTCAGGCCAAGTTTCTATACACCATTCTTGTTTCACGGCATTTAAATACTTTTTCTCCAATTCGCCGTACAACACGGAAAAACACGGTCTGCAAACATTATCGACAGTAATTATAACTCCCGGGCAGAGGTAGGGAAATTTGGAATGAGTCAGTATCATACAGTTTGCACAAAAGCGCTCATCACAGGAACCGCATTTTTGTGAACAGCCGGAACAGATATTCCTGCCACAGTAGCTGCATTTAAGTATACAATCAGTACAGACGGTCCTGCAGCAATCACGGCACCTGATGTAACAATCAAAACACAGCCTCTTTCCACAGTCCTCGCACCTTAATATACAATCTACACAGGACAGTTTCCCGCATGTCTCACATTTTATTTCTTTGTCCAATCCCCTGACATGTTTCTTACAGTGATAACACGCGTATACCTTGGTCAGATACCGGCATATCCAGGTCTTTGTGACGGCAGAAAAAATATCTGACATCTTCATTTTAAACACCACCTTTGGGGTACCTGTCTTAAAACTACCCGCGGTACTTAGGATGGTTAATAAAATGGAGTATGTACAAGCCTGAATCAAGATATATTTTCTGCCGTTTATCCTGACATGTTTGTATTTTCGTTTCTTCTCCACCGGATGTAAAAATCCTCTATGAATTATGATAAAAAACTTCAATAAAAAAGCAGTACTGCGAATTTAATATTGCTCCATAAACATATTTACTGCCCGGCCTGATTAATTATTACTTTATGCAGGAATAACGGAGACCGGGGCAGAATTTATGAAAGATGCTTGGCCGCTTCATTCAAAGTATTTACGGAGGTATTTTTATGACAGAGAAAGACTATTCTGATTTCCTCAATGAGCTTTCAAACCTGGCCAAAACTAACAATAAAATTAACGCCGAGTATTATACCAAGTATGATGTCAAAAAAGGCTTGAGAAACAGCGACGGGACAGGCGTGTTGGTAGGCCTGACAGGGATTGGTGATGTTCACGGCTATATCATGGACGAACATGAGAAGATTCCGGTGGAAGGCCGGCTTACGTACAGGGGAATCAATATCGAGGATATTGTCAACGGGTTCCAAAAAGAAAACCGCCACGGGTTTGAAGAAGTATCTTACCTGCTCTTGTTTGGCGAACTTCCCAACAAAGAAAACCTGGACAAGTTCAGTAAAATGTTAGGACAATACAGGATCCTGCCCGAAGGCTTTATGAGGGACATGATCTTAAAGGCGCCCAGCAGGGATATCATGAATAAATTAGCCCGCAGCGTCCTGGCTTTTTATTCATATGACAGCAACCCCGACGACACCAGGATAAAAAATGTCCTGCGCCAGAGTATAGAGTTGATAGCCCGTTTCCCGACCCTGGTAGCCTACGGGTACCAGGCGATGGCCCGTTACCACAAGGATGCCAGCATGTTTATTCACACACCGGACCCGGAACTGGGAACAGCCGAAAACTTCCTCCTGATGATCAGGCAGGACAGTAAATATACCAAAACCGAGGCCGATATTCTCGACCTGGCGCTGGTGCTGCATGCTGAGCACGGCGGCGGCAACAACTCCGCCTTCGCAGCCCGTGTCGTTTCCTCTTCAGGCACCGACACCTATTCCGCCATAGCGGCGGCAGTGGGTTCTTTAAAGGGGCCCAAACACGGCGGGGCAAATATTAAAGTGCTGGAAATGATGGAAAACATTAAGCAGCATATCTCGGACTGGAAAGATGAGGATGAAATTGCGTGGTACCTGGAAAGAATACTGTTAAGGGAAGCCTTTGACCGGTCGGGGCTGATATACGGCCTGGGGCACGCTATATATACCTTGTCCGACCCCAGAGCCGTCCTGCTGAAGAAAAAAGCGCTGGACCTGGCCCAGGAGAAAAACCGGGTAGAAGAATTTAACCTTTATACCTCAGTTGAAAGACTGGCTCCCAAAATCTTTTCCAAAATCAAAAAAACCGATAAGCACCTTTGTGTCAATGTCGATTTTTACTCCGGCTTTGTTTACAGCATGCTGAATATTCCGCTGGAACTCTGTACACCCATCTTTGCCATAGCCAGGATTGCCGGGTGGTGCGCCCACAGAATAGAGGAACTGGTAAGCGTCAGAACAATCATGAGGCCGGCGTACAAGAGTGTTGTAATACGCAAAGAGTATGTTCCCCTGTCTGAACGTTGAAAGTCTGTCGGAAGTGGCAGGTATATTCCTTCGAGCGGCAACAACTCCGTCGGCCACCGCTCCCGCATCCGCGGATCGCGGGCCGGCGGACGGCAGTCCGCTCTCCGGAACACACCTGCCTCTTCCTCTTTATCAAATTTCAGACAGTTGTCGCTACTTCTTTGCTTTGAATAAGAAGAAAAACATAGAAGGGGGGGTCCGTTACTTAGGAACACCCCCACAACTTTCGTTATTGGTGGACGAGATGGGACTTGAACCCACGACCCCCTGAATGCCATTCAGGTACTCTCCCAGCTGAGCTACTCGCCCACGTTTATCGTTGTATCACTAAGCGCAATTATTATTTTAACAAGAAATCTGAATCTTGTCAAAGAGAAAATTATTTCCTGTGCTGTGCCAGCTTACCCCTGAGCACTGTAAAGTACACTGTCAACGCCAGGAAAACAAAAACGGATGAGCTCCCATACATCAGAGAATAACCCACTCTTTGCGACACAGCCCCCAGAATAACGGCGCCTAACCCTATCCCCAGGTCCATTGCCGAGAAAAATGTGGCATTGGCAGCTCCCCTCCGTTCAACAGGGGCCAATGTAATGGTGACCGCGTTCAGTACCGGCTGGACTGCCCCGAAAGCCAGGCCGTACAGGACAGCGGCCAACAGAAACATAGGCAAGGTTACCGCTGTCATCAGTGAGATCAAGGCTGCCATCACCAGGGCTATTCCCGGCACCAGCAACAGCCCGGCCCCGTACCTGTCAGCCAGCTTGCCCATCACCGGCCTGCTCAACAACAGCACGATGGCATATACCGTAAAAAACGGCCCTATGTTCGCTATACCCCGCTCGGCAGCATAGGAAGGCAAGAAAGACACTACCCCGCCGTAAGTCAGGGCAACGAAGAACAGGACCAGAGAAGGCGGGACTGCCGACCGCTCAATAATCACACCCTGGCCTGTTATCCTGTTGTCCCCGGAGCTCATCCCTTGATAATTAATGAGAAGTCCGGTTAATAGACCGGTCACCGCAAAAGCAGCCGAAACGACAAACAGGACGGTAAAAGAGTACTGTTCGACAATGAACAGTCCCAGGGCAGGCCCAATAGACATGGCTATGGTGGTTGATATGCCGTAATACCCCATTCCTTCTCCCCGCCGGGACGCCGGAATAACATCCGAAGCGATGGTCCCTGCGGCAGTGGTGGTAAAACCCCAGCCGGCGCCGTGGATTACTCTCAGGACAAGCAGTAACCATACCATGTAAGCCCAGTTGTAAGAAATCGAAGCAAAAAGAAAAATCAAAATTCCGGCCACCAGCACGATTTTCCGGCCTTTCCGGTCCAGCAGGTTACCGCTCCAAGGTCTTATCAAGACAGCCGATAAGGTGAATAGTCCTACAATCAATCCCGCCACCGTATCACTGCCGCCGATTTTCCGGGCAAAAACCGGCAGGGTCGGTAACAGGACATACATTGACGTGAACATAAAAAAATTAACCAGGATTACCAGGAAAAACGGTTTGCTCCATAGAGGCTCCCGGGCCACTGCCTGACTTTCCTGCAATTTTTCCCCACTCCTTTGCCGGACTCCTTTGCCCGGCACTTTTACCGTTATTTGTCTAACGGGATGCTGCCGCCGGGACCGTGTGGATTAGCGGACCCGGGTACTGTTCCACCCATCCCGCCTGCCGGAGGCATTCCGCCTGCCGGAGACATCCCTGCCGGGGGTGTACCGGACCCGTGGCCACTCTTGCCTCCCATACCGAGATCAGAAATTCGCCATGACTTATCCTTAACCAGATTTATATTCAACGTAACTTCCGGCATGGAGGAAACACCCGTCTTGAATTGAACCGGAACAGTTGCGGAATCACCCTGAACCTGGGCTTTTCCCACCGTAAATGCTTTGAAGGTCATTCCTGAGCTCTTTCTCCCTTTAACATATTCCTCTTTGCTGACAGGCCACGGAGCTTTCAGATACCCGTAAGCTTCCTCATACTTGCGGTCTTTTAAGGCCTGGTAATAGGCCTGAACCACTCCCTCGGGAGAGTCTTTGGAATAGGTCTTGGACTTGCTGCCGCAACCCGCCGCCAACAGAAATAATAAAGCAACACATAAAGCCAGTATCCTTTTCACTCTATCCCTCCTTTCGAATATAAAGTTAGTTCGCCGCCCTTTCCATTTTTCCTTTTTATCAGTTAAAGAAAAAAGGCTTGCAAAAGCCTTAATCCAGCCACTTCTG
>DYZU01000186.1 GCA_022735835.1 Thermincola sp.
CAACCAGTATATTCAGGTGTTGATTTCCCACACTGATACCTCCTGACATAAGCTGTCAAATTACATTGAATTTTCCTTATTTGACATTAATCTTCGATGCCACAGTTTATAATCCCTTCAAAATAAACTAATAATTTTCCGACAAATTCCGAACATTATCGTCAAAAACGGTGAATTTAATAATTTTCAGGCAATTTAGCAGGAATATGCCGTTTTTCCATCAATTATGACTCTCTCCACCCTGGTTTTTAATTCCAGGGGCGGCCCGTTCAATATAATCAAATCGGCATCTTTACCAGGCTCGATACTGCCGATCCTGTCAGACAAACCGATGATTTCGGCCGCATTGACGGTGATAGCCTTCAGGGCCTCTTTTTCATCCATACCTGCTTTGACAGCCAGAGCGGCGCTCAAACTAAGGTAATTAATCGGAATAACCGGGTGATCTGTCATAATAGCTACCTTGACCCCCGCCCTGCTCAAGATACCCGCATTTTCATGGGTCCGGAACTGTAATTCAACTTTGGAGCGGTTTGTCAGGGATGGACCCACAATGGCCGGAATATTTCTTCGCGCCAGTTCGTCGGCTATTTTAAACCCTTCGGTACAATGCTCGATAACCAGCTGCACCTTAAATTCATCGGCAATACGGATGGCCGTCATAATATCATCGGCCCTGTGAGCATGGGCGCGGAGCGGCAATTCTCCCGTTAATACCCGGACTAGGATCTCCATTTTCAAATCCCGGTCCGGCATCTTCTCCGGGTCTTTGGCTCCATGTTCCAGTTTTCTCATATAGTTCTGGGCTTTAACCAGCTGTTCCCTCAGCAGAGCTGCCGTAGCCATTCGGGTCATGGGGGTTTTTTGATTGCTTCCGTATACCCGTTTCGGGTTTTCCCCGAAAGCCACTTTTAAACCGACAGGAGTTTTGATAACCATCCGGTCAACTATCTTACCTGCAGTTTTCATGGCCAGGCTTTCTCCGCCAATTACGTTTCCGCTCCCCGGTCCTGTAACGACAGTGGTGACCCCTCCCTCCAGGGCATCGGCAAATCCCCTGTCCTCCGGGTTGATGGCATCTATGGCGCGGAGGTGGGGAGTAACCGGGTCGGTATTTTCATTTATGTCATTACCCTCTATCCTGTATACTTCCTCAAGAATACCGACATGGCAGTGGGCATCTATCAGTCCGGGCATGATAATCTTTCCGGCAGCGTCAATCACCTCTGTCCCTTCGGGAATCTCCAAATTTCTGCCGACTTCCTTGATCTTCCCGTTCTCGATCAACACCGTTCCTTTTTCTATATCAGGGCCTGCCATGGTTAAAATTTTACCGTTTATTACTGCTAACATTTGCATACTCTCCCCTCTTATATCTCTTTATTCTTCTGGTAATTCAACATAGCGTGCCCTTTTACGCCTTTTATAACGACCTATTACACCCGCCATAACTTTTCCCCAGGGGTTGACCTGTTTCATTTCCACAGCCTTTTGCGGGCACAGTTCCTGGCAGCACAGGCATGAAATGCACTTGTTGTAATCAATTCTCGGGACCTCGCGGGACATTTCCATGGCCTGCACAGGGCAGCTCTCCACGCAGAAACGGCACCCTGCACACGCTCGGGCATTAATTTCCGGTCTGGCCCGCAGCATACCGAGAAATCCCCTGACCAAAAATCCCGGCATTGTTTCCAGCAAAGCATTTGAAGGAAGGTCAAAATCCTGAACGGCCACTTTTGCCAACGGTTCACCCACCGGTTCAATCCGGGCGGGGTCGCCCTGCCCCAGGCCCCGGCTATGGGCGATAGAGGTTGTATAAACCTTGAAGGGCTCAAGGCCTATAATCAGTGAAGCTACAGAATCTACGGCCACGCAATCCTCACTGGCCAGGATTACGCCGATTTTTCTCGGACTGCCCGCTGACGGCCCGTTGCCTTCCATCCCCACAATTCCGTCCATTACAGCCAGTCCCGGTTTTGTTGCCGCATAAATATCCACCAGGACTTCGGCAAAATCGCTTAACCTGGGAGCTATCCTGTGGTATTCCGACTTTCGGTGGCCCGGTATGCTGCCGAACATATTTTTCACGGCGCCCGTAAAAACCGCGGCCGAGTGAGTTTTCAGTTTGGGCAGTGAGATAACAACATCCGCTTCCAGCACAGGCCGGGCTATATGCAGGGTTTTGACCGGACCGTCACTTCTCACTGCAGTTACCCCGGAGATATCAAAATTAACCAGTTCGGCGCCGCATTCCTCGGCGGCCCGGGCTATTCCCGCCACCTGAAAAGTCTGCCTGGTAGGCGCTTGTCCGGCGATCATCCCTCCCGAACTGTCTCCAATTAACACTGTTCCACCGGCTTTTTTCACTTCCCCCGCAACAGCCTTAATAACTGCCGGGTGTGTGGTTACAGCCGCTTCCGGCGGCTTAGGAGTAAGGGCATTAACCTTTAACAGGACCCGCTGGCCGGGTTTGACAAAACGCCCCATACCGCCAATAAGGTCTAAAGCCTGCCCAACTGCTCTATTTACTTCTTCCTGTTTATATTGCCCGCAGCTGACAACAGATACCTTGGCCACTGTTACCTCCACATTCGAGCTAGTTTTAATGAATCCATTTTTTTATAATATACATTCATACTTATTATTCTGTAAACCCGATAAATCCTGCCATAAACTATTGTTTTTTAGACCGGCTGCCGGCAGCCGCGATAAATTCCCGGAAGAGCTGAGCAGAATTTTTGTCTTTATCCACCATGCACTCCGGATGCCACTGGACACCGATAACAAACCGGTACCCCGGATGTTCAATGGCCTCAATCACTTCGTCACTGCTTCTGGCACAGGCGGTAAACCCGGGGGCCGGCTGCCTGACTGCCTGGTGATGGAAGCTGTTGACCCGGGCGGCTTTAGTTCCGATGATTTTCGCCAGGCGGCTGGAATCGACAATCGCAATCTCATGGGTTGGATACCAGCGCGGAGCAGACTGGAAATGCTTTAACGGTTTTTTTACCCCGGAAGCGATATGCTGAATCACGGTCCCGCCACAGGCGACGTTTAATACCTGAGCCCCCCGGCAGATTCCAAGCACCGGAAGATTCTTTTTCAGGGCAGCTTTAATTAACATTATTTCAAACCTGTCCCTGTCCGGGGTTATCTCCCCCAGGCCGGGCTGTGGTTCTTCGTTGAAATGAACAGGATCCACATCCCCGCCGCCGGCCAAAATCAGTCCCTTAATAGCGGCAAAGTAAGGCCTGACCGATTTTATGCCGCCGGTTCCCGGCAGGATTACCGGAAAGCCTCCGGATTTGACAACAGCTTCGCAATAGGCCTCCGGTAGAAAGAACCGGCCTTCTTTCTGGTCATAGGAGCATGAAATCCCGATCAGCGGGGGCATAGAAACCCTCCTCCGGTAGAATCCTTTTCTATCTATACTATCCCGCGCCCCGGAAAATGTGTAAGAAAAACCGCAAAAAAATGACTACCTTAACCGGTAGCTGCTGTTAATCAGAGGAGGGATTATTTTTTTAATCTGGCTAAAATGCCGTCAATGCGGCATCACGGCTAACGCCTGTTCGCGGGCAGACCTTGGAAAAAGCTGTATCCTTCTACAATAAAATATGCGGCCAAAATCACCACCAACTGGACCACGGGAAACGAGTACCGCGGTGCGGCCAGGTAGACCATGTGCAGAACGGTGAAATATCCTGCCACTACCAGGAACAGCAGGGCCAGGCGTTGGCGGCGCAGGAAGCCGGTTACCAGGCCGGCGGCTCCGGTTCCAAGCAAAAACAGGTGAAACGCCTTAACCAAAGGCCTGGGCAAATAGGTCAGTTCTTTATAGTAGTAAGGGCCCACCCAGAAGTCTCGGAACTTTCCCAGCGTATACCAGCGCAGGTATGTCCCGAAATCTGTCCGGAAGCCCTCTGTCAACCGTTTTCGGCCATACTCCATCTGGGCCCGGTCTGATAAAATGCGGTCCCCTTTGACCCAAGGGAATTTTTCGTTTATCTTGCCGTTGATGTAAGTCCCCCGTAAAAACGGGTTCCCCCCTGACACTGTAAAGGGTATAAATTCTTTATAAACCAAATAGTTTCTGACAATCCAGGGGGATAGACAGACTACCAGGGCAGCCCCCATCACAACAACCGCGTACACCGCCCGTTTCCAAGGATGCCCCACCAACAGGAGGTAGAAACCGAAAACAACCGGCAGCAGGCCGCCGGTTGGCCTGAAGTAGGTGGATAAACCCAGGACAAACCCTGTCAAAACCAGCCACTTGACATCCCCTTTTTCTTCCGCTTTAATAAACAAGTACAGGCCGCCCAGAAACAAAGATGTAAACATTACCTCGGTCATTAGAAAGCCCGGCGCTGTCAAATTGGGAGGGTAAACCGCCAGGAACAGTCCTGAAAGAAGGCCTACCCGACGCCCGCCTAAGCGGTCGCCAATCTTAACGGAAAGCCATACCCCCACCAGGCTGATTAGCACCTGGAAGAGC
>DYZU01000187.1 GCA_022735835.1 Thermincola sp.
GCCGCCCCTGCCGGCGGGGCTATCGACCAGTTCCGGCTTACTATTGTCCCGTCCGGGTCGCTGGACTGGTCGGTGACGGTCACTGTTTCGCCTTCGTATGCTGTCGAAGGCCAGGTGAAGTACGCTACCGGCGGCTGGTTCGGCGGCGGAGGCGGCGGGGGTGGCGGCTCATCCGGGGGAATCTTTTCGTAGATGGCCCAGCCGGAATCACCGCTGAGGGACCACTGTTTGACCCGCCAGCCGCAGACATTGGCTATCTGAGACAGCCAGGCAAAGTCAATATCACCTAAAGGGGTTGGGACTGTACTGTATTGAATTTTAGTAACAACAGAACTGTAATCGGCGCCGAACGCTGCCACCCAGTCGTCCCACTGGTCGCGGCCGACGACCAGGTAGCCGTTGTCCGCCGTCATGTTCACTTTTGAGAAATTCATGACCGCGGTGCCCTGGTGGTTGGAAAAGCTGTCAAAATACACGTCCCAGCCGGGCCTGACATAGTAATTGTCGTCTCTCCACCAAACTATTTTACCAACGGGCAAGCCGTAGTTGCGCCCGGTTATCAAAGCAAAAGCTGGTCCTTCAAAAAAGACCAGCAAAAGACAGATGGCTGTCAGCAAAACAACCGTTGTCTTAAGTTTTTTCCGCACGGACATTCTTATCCACTCCTTTTAACCGGACAGGCTCTCCGCAACTTTAACCAGGATTGCCGCAATCTCGGCCCTGGTGATGCTGTTCTCAGGTTTGAAGGAGCCGTCCGGGTAGCCCTTAATATATCCCTTGTTTACGCAAAACGAAACAGCCGAAGGAAACCTGGATTTCCCCATATCACTGAAATTTACGCCGCCGGCCGGTCCGGCAAGGCCGTCGCGGTTTTTAAGGACCGCTTCTATGACAGCAGCTACCTCGTCCCTGGTAATCTGTGTGTTTGCGCTGAATTTGTCGCCAAAAATCCTGGCCGCGTCCTCTTTGGGCATATAGCTCAGCATATCGCTGACTGCGCCGTAAGACCAGTGGCTCGCTGCTAAATCCGGGAAAATCCCGGCATTGTCATACCTGGAGCCTGCCGGGTATTTGTTTTTTAACAGGCGGCTCATGATCGCCGCGAATTCGGCCCTGGTGATGTTGTTTTCCGGCCGGAAGGCATTGTCAGGGTATCCTTTGATATACCCTAGAGAGGTCAGCCGGTAAATGACCTTGTACGCCCAATGAGTACCGTCAAAGTCGGAGAAGATGATATAAGCATGTTGAAACCGGTTCACCACCCGGGGGTCATTGGAATCTATGGTTTTGCCCTCAATATCAGTGTACCGGACGATGTCATCCCTGATATTCCCTTCATCGTCAACCAGGCTGGCGCCGATGCGGTCCTCGGGCGGTATATATTTAACCCCTTGGCCCGGGAAATATATGTAGGTTTCAATAGCCAAAACCCTGTGGGTGCTTGCATTGCTAAACCCTAAGTAAATACCTGTCCCTTCCGGGTTGGTCAGGTCAAGCTCGAGGCTTTCGCCCCCGGGTCCGTCGTACATCTGTTCCCAAAGCAACCCTATCCCTACATATTTTCCAATGTCTTTTCTGACAACCCATTTGTACCCGCCGTACCTGGGCAGGGTAAGGATGAGTTTGTTTTCGCTTTCGGCTTTTGAAGTGTCCCATTTGATACGCGAAACAGCTTCTTCGGCAGTTTTGATGTCGGCCTCTGTGTAAGGAGTGGGAGGTATACTAGGTATGCCATGAGAATTGGGAGTATATATTGCAAGAGACTGTCCGGCCGGCATAAGAAGCATCATGAGAGTTAACACAATGACGGTAATTTTACGCACAACATACCTACCTCCTTAAAATTTACTGACCACATTGTTCAGCACAACCGCCACTTCCGCCCTGGTGATCTTGCCGTCCGGCCTAAAGGTATTATCAGGGTAGCCGCCGACAATGCCGTTTGCGGAACAGAAGGCCACGGCATCGGCAAAGCCTGACCCGGCGGTGTCTTTAAACGTCTGACTGTCCTGCCCGTTAAAGCCCGGTCGGGATTTCAGCAGGGAGTGCAGTACGGCTGCGGCTTCGCCCCTGGTAACGGGCCTGTCCGGTGCGAATTTTGAACCGAAGATGTTTGCGGCGTCCTGCGGCGGGATATGGCCCCAAACGTGGTTTACTGCCCCGGCGGCCCAGTGGCGGGGGCTCAGGTCGGCAAACGATGTTTTGTTTATATATTCTCCATTACCGGGTACTTTTTCCTGCAATATTTTACTCAAAACAGACATGAACTCTGCCCTGGTCATGGTCCGGTCGGGCAGGAACCTGCTGTCCGGGTACCCGCGCATGTACCCGCGGGCCACCATGCCGCTTACCGGGCCATAGGCCCAGTGTCCGGGCGCAAGGTCGGTCAGGACCACGTACCGGTCCGGGAACAGGTCCGGGCCGTACACCGATGCCTGGACGGGCCGGCCCCATAAATCGTACAGGGCGGTTATGCTGCCCTGGCCGTCAACGGCGC
>DYZU01000188.1 GCA_022735835.1 Thermincola sp.
CAAATAAACATCGTGGCTTTGGGCTTGTCCATCACCCAGCCGATTTCGGCCAGGCCGTTTATCAGTATATCACGCCGGGCCTCATACGCAGCCACATTTTGGCGGATGATGTCCTGGGGGCCCCGGAGGGCCGCAATTCCCGCCTGTTGTATGGGTAAAAAGACACCGTAATCTATATTTGATTTGATCCGGGTCAATACCTCGACCGCTTCCCTGTTGCCAACCATAAAACCCAATCGGCATCCTGCTATGTTATAAGTCTTGGACACGGAGTGAAATTCTACCCCCACATCCTTTGCTCCCGGAATTTCCATGAAACTCGGAGGGCGGTAACCGTCGTAAGTCAGCTCCGAATAAGCGAAGTCGTGACAGACAAGAATGTCCCATTCAGACGCAAAATAAACCACTTTGTGGAAAAATGCCCTGTCAGCCACTGCAGCCACCGGATTGTTAGGATAATTAATGATCATCATCTTTGCTCTGGCGGCAATGTTTTCAGGAATTGCCTCGAGATCCGGCAGGAACCGGTTCTCTTTTCGCAAAGGCATGGGATATATTTCAGCCCCGGCCAGGACTGCCCCGGCCTTATAGACAGGATATCCCGGGTCCGGGATCAGGGCTATATCACCGGGGTCCAGTATGCCCAAAGGAAGGTGGCCCAAACCGTCCTGGGAACCCATCAGTACCAGTACTTCTGTTTCCGGGTCAAGGTTCACCTCAAACCTTTCCCGGTACCACCAGGCGATGGTTTCCCGCAGTTCCCTGGTTCCCCTGGAGGAAGGATAACCGTAGTTACTCAAATTATCTATTGCTTCCTGGAGTGCATGCTGTACATGTGGAGCGGGAGGCCGGTCGGGACTCCCAATGCCCAAATCGATTATTGATACACCCTGGGCTCGCACTTCCTCTTTTATCCTCTCCAGTTCGGCAAATACAGCCGATTTTAACGTTTCTGTCCTTTTTGATTCTTTCAAGTTAGGTTCCTCCCGTTTTAACAATATTCCGCCAAGCGCTAAATTAATTTTTAAAGACCTGTTCCATGAACCTGAGGACATTTCCTCCCATTATATCGGTAACCTCTTTGTCGGTGTAGCCCCGCTCCAAAAGCCCCCTGGTAATCACGGGATAGCACCTGGAATCTTCCAGCCCTTCAGGCGTTTTCTCAATGCCGTCAAAGTCTGAACCAATGGCGATAACCTGAGTTCCCGCCAATCCTGCTACAAAATCAACATGATCAAGAAAAACCTCAATACCGTTTCTGCCGCTGCCAAGAAAATCCGGCACAAAACTTAACCCCATCACTCCTCCCCTTTCGGCAAGGGCCTTAATCTGGTCGTCACTCAAATTCCTGGGATGGCTGCATAATCCATAACAATTGGCGTGTGAAACCATTACCGGGTCCCGGGACAATTCCAGCACATTCCAGAACCCTGCTTCCGAGATGTGGGCCAAGTCAATAATCATCCCAAGCCGGTTCATTTCCTTGACCACTTCCCGCCCAAAATTTGTCAGTCCTCCCCCCGTGATACGCTCTCCTACTCCGTCCGCCAACTGGTTTCTCTGGTTCCAGGTAAGACCCAGAAAACGCACTCCGAGCCTGTACAGGACCCGTAATACAGCCAACTCCCCGTTTAAGACTTCTCCTCCTTCAATACCGAGAATGGCCACAATCTTGTCCTCTTTAAGTTTGTTCCTGATTTGTCTGAGATTGAAACCAGGCACAATTATGTCACGACCTGCCTCTGTTTCCGAGTAAAAGGTATCAATAAGCTGGAGCGCCCTGGTCAGCGATCCATAAGGCTTGTATGCCGGTTCAATGTAGGCGGCAAAGAACTGGACTTTGACCCCGCCTTCTCTCATCCGGAAAACATCCACATGGCCGGCATGGGAAGGTTTGCACAGGCTGCTTCTTCCTCTGGCCACTTCCAGGATGGTATCACAGTGACAATCAACCACAGTAAGCCGGTTATGTAATTCCAAAGCCTGTTGAGTAATTTGGTCTTCCATCATATTGACATTATATGACGGAAAAACCTGTTTATTCAATCGAACAAACAGGTTAAACAATACTTCTTTATTATTAATTTATCCTCTTCTAACCTCTATCAGTTTAAATCTGCCGTACCTACCTGGGTTCAACAATCAGTTTGATAGCCGTCCGTTCTTCACCATCGATAATAATGTCGGTGAAAGCAGGAATGCAAATCAAGTCAACTCCGCTGGGCGCTACAAATCCTCTGGCAATGGCTACTGCCTTAACTGCTTGGTTCAATGCTCCTGCGCCGATAGCTTGAATTTCGGCCCCTCCACGTTCTCTTAGAACACCGGCTAAGGCCCCTGCTACTGAATTTGGATTAGATTTTGCTGAAACCTTCAGTACCTCCATGTTCATAACCTCCTTTGTCGAATCAATCGCTTTTTATCCGTTTTCTATTATAAAGTTATATATTCGATGATTAACCAAAAATTCCTCTTTTTCACAAACAAATATTTCTGACTTGTGCAAAAATTAGGGGATTTTCAACGCTGAGCCTGTTAATCTGAACTTTCGGTATTAAAAATCCTTTTAATATTGTTGGCCCTGCCGGTCTCGGGGTCGACATCTATAACTACCGCGTTGAACTGATACGGACCGTCTGCCACTTCAAATCTCACCGGCATTTGGGTCAGGAATTTCTGCAAAACCAGGTTAGCTTTCACCCCGATGACCGAATTACGGGGTCCGGTCATGCCAACATCAGTTATGTATGCAGTACCTTTGGGAAGTATGCGTTCGTCCCCGGTTTGGATATGAGTATGCGTTCCTATCACAGCTGATACTTTTCCGTCTAAATACCAGCCCAGGGCAATTTTTTCGGAAGTCGCTTCGGCATGGAAATCAACAAGAATTATTTTGGTCTGACCGGATATGCTTTCCACAATCTGGTCGGCTGTCCTGAACGGGCAATCCAGATTGGACAGATATACCCGCCCGGAGATATTCATAATTCCCACATTTGTTCCGTTAATCTTAAATATCCCTGCCCCTCTGCCGGGAGTACCCGGAGGGTAATTAGCAGGCCGCAGCATACGTGGTTCCTGTTCAATGTATGAAACAATTTCTTTTTTGTCCCAGATATGGTTACCCATAGTCAGGACATCTACACCACAATCATAAAGCTCGCGGGCAATGTCGGCAGTAATGCCGGTGCCGCCCGCTGCATTCTCGCCGTTGGCAATTATCATATCTATTTTCAATTCCTGCCTGATTGTTTGCAAAGTATCCCTGACAGCCCTGCGGCCGGGACGTCCGACAATATCTCCAATCATCAAGATTCGCAAGGATTCCGTCCTCCAGTTTACTTGTTAAAAACTAAAACCCTTCCCTCTTCCCTGAAAGCAAAAAGATTTTTTTCAGGAGAAGATATTTTAAGATTTTCCAGCATATGCTCAATAAGCTCTTCCTGCATTAAAAGTTCTTCTTCCAACAGGTAATCATTTTTTTCGGTAATCAGATTCTTGGCAAAATTCATGTGCACCAGTTCAATGACCATAGATATTTCCTCTTGGGTGAGTGTACCGACATCTCTTGTAACTTCAACCTTGGTAAAATTCTCACATATTTGATGTGTTACTTCGATAACGCTTATATTTCTCCCGTCCAGTTGGTTGTAAGTCTCTATGCTTTCAATCACTGTCTTTTTAAAATTAACCAATTCTGATTCTTCTAATACACAAGAAAAAATAAATGTAAATTTTAATTCCTGTTTAACCGGCTCGTAATTTATAGTCCCCACTTCCGGATACCGGACAAGAATCGATATCAATAGACCTATACTGTCTGATACTTCTCCCTGGAACTTGGATTTATAATGCATCTGCATCCTGTTCACCTCGCAAATTGATATAATCAGTTAAGTTCTGTGCAACTATGGTTATTTCCTTCTATTTAACTCATTAAATAAATAAAAATTATTTGCCAATTTTATAGTAAACGGCCTCTATAGTAGAGGCCGTTATCTTCCTATTTCGCATATTCTACTGCCCGGGTTTCACGAATAACCATGACTTTGATTTGTCCGGGATATTCTAGCTCTTCCTCGATTTTTTTGGCTATGTCTCTAACCAGGCGAACAGCAGCCAAATCATCTATCTTATCCGGTTTAACCATTACCCTGACTTCACGCCCTGCCTGAATGGCAAACGACTTTTCAACTCCCTCAAAAGAGTTTGTTATTGCTTCCAGCTTTTCCAGGCGTTTAATATAAGATTCAAGGGTTTCCCTTCTTGCTCCCGGACGGGCGGCAGAAATCGCATCAGCCGCCTGGACCAGTACAGCTTCGATAGTTTGCGGTTCCTCATCACCATGATGTGCTGCTATAGCATGGACAACAGCAGGTGCTTCCTTGTACTTTCTCGCCAGGTCCGCACCGATTTTGACATGCGGTCCCTCCACTTCATGGTCTACAGCCTTGCCAATATCGTGTAACAAACCGGCTCTTTTGGCCAGTAAAGTATCTACCCCTAATTCAGTAGCCATCAGCCCGGCCAGGTGAGCCACTTCGATGGAATGCTTTAAAACATTCTGTCCGTAACTTGTCCGGAATTTCAACCTTCCCAAAAGCCTTACCAGTTCGGGGTGCAGACCGTGAACCCCGGCCTCAAAAGTGGCCTGTTCTCCGGCTTCCCTGATCTGGGCTTCCACTTCCTTCCGGGCTTTTTCAACCATTTCCTCTATTCTGGCAGGATGAATCCTCCCATCAAGAATCAGTTTTTCCAGGGCAATTCTGGCAATCTCACGGCGTATCGGGTCAAATCCCGAGAGAATAACTGCTTCAGGTGTGTCATCAATAATCAGGTCTATTCCGGTAAGGGTTTCAAGAGTCCTGATATTGCGGCCTTCCCGGCCGATTATGCGGCCTTTCATTTCATCATTCGGTAAGGCCACCACAGTAACCGTTGTTTCTGCCACATGGTCGGCGGCACACCTCTGAATAGCCTGAGAGATAATGTCCCTTGCCTTCTTTTCACCTTCTTCCTTGGCCTGGGTCTCTATCTCCTTGATTAACATCGCCGCTTCGTGTTTGATCTCTTCTTCTATGTTGGCCAGAAGGATTTCCCGCGCCTCCTCCGAAGTTAAGCCGGAAAGCCTCTCCAGTTCCTCTAACTGTTTGGAGTGGAGTTCTTTGAGTTGGGTCCTGACTTTTTCAATCTCTTCTTCTTTATGACTTAGAAACTCCTCTTTCCTTTCAATTGCTTCAATTTTTTTGTCAAGGGACTCCTCCTTTTGCGTAAGGCGGCGCTCCATTCTCTGAAGCTCGTTTCTGCGTTCCCTTTGTTCTTTCTCAACTTCGTTGCGGAACTTTAGAACTTCTTCTTTGGCTTCCAGGACGGCTTCCCTTTTCTTAGCCTCCGCGGTTTTTTCGGCTTCTTCAATTATTTTCCGGGAAGCCTCTTCGGCTGATGAGATCTTGGCCTCTGCCAGAACACGCCGGAAAAGATATCCTGCCACAAATGCCACAATCCCTGCTACAGCAGCTATTAATAGTGTTTGTTCGTTAAAAATTGTTTTCACCTCCTATACTCGGGTCAAATATCTTTTTTTTGTCGGTTTTCCATAAATAAAAAACCGAGTAGAAACCCGGTTCGAAAAAGATTTTGCCTACCATGATATACCTGGTTAGAGTACGAAACCGACCAGACTGCTCTCATATTCTTTAAACCTTCATCCTCATTTACAATGAAATCCATATTATTTTGTCCCTTTATCGATGAGGAAAGTTTATTGATATATAAGAAACCAAACGTATTGGTAGCGAAAATCTAATTCCAGTTTCTCGCATATTTAATTTTAAAAGTTTTTGGACTATCTGTCAAGACACATCCCGCCTTACGCCTTTATTCCAAAAACTATTTTAAAAATCTGGACAAAACTTTACTCACTATGTCAGGATGGAAACCCCTTCTGATCAGCAAAGTATGTAATCGTTTATAACTTACAGTTCCTCTCCGGCATTTCCTCTCAACCAGCGCCTTTGCCATTTGTTCTTCTTTTTGCGGTGTTATTTCTGCCAGGTAATGTTCAATCAGGTTCCTGTCCAATCCTTTTTGTACCAGTTCGGTGTAAATCCTGCGCCGGCCGGACGGTTTCTCCTTTGTCCTGCTCCTTATCCACATCTGGACAAAAGAGTCGTCATCCAGGAACTTGTATTCTTTTAAAAAATCCAGGACCAGGTTTACGATTTCATCATCATACCCTCTGTCAAGCAGCCTCTTCCTTACTTCCCATGCAGTCCTCTGCCTGTACGAAAGGTATTTCAGGGAAAGCTCTTTGGCGGCCTTGAACTTTTCGGCCTTTTTCTCCTGATCATTCGTCATCTGCCGCACTTGCCTGCTTAATAGCCCCTATGCTGAGGGCTTCCCTTATTTTCCCTTCTATTTCTGCACAGATTTCCCTGTGTTCCTTCAGGTATTCCTTGACATTTTCCCGGCCCTGGCCCAGCCGTTCTCCTTTGTAAGAGTACCATGCGCCGCTTTTTTCTATGATATTCATGTCTGTCCCGATATCAATTATACTTCCTTCGCGGGAAATGCCTTCCCCGTACATAATATCAAAATCAGCCTGTTTGAAAGGGGGCGCCACCTTGTTCTTCACTACCTTTACTCGCGTTCGGCTGCCTACCATTTCAGCCCCCTGCTTGAGAGTTTCTGTCTTCCGAACCTCCAGCCTGACAGAAGCATAAAACTTCAAAGCCCGGCCGCCCGGAGTGGTTTCGGGGTTACCGAACATTACCCCGACCTTTTCTCTGATCTGGTTAATAAAAATTGCCACGGCGTTAGATTTCGAAATGGCTCCCGTCAGTTTTCGCAGAGCCTGAGACATCAGCCTTGCCTGTAAACCGACATGGGCATCTCCCATTTCACCTTCAATTTCCGCCCGCGGGACCAAAGCTGCCACGGAGTCAATGACAATTACATCAATAGCCCCGCTCCGAACCAGTGCCTCGGCAATTTCCAGGGCTTGTTCTCCTGTATCAGGTTGGGATACCAGGAGATTATCGACATCCACACCGATTTTCCTGGCGTATCCGGGGTCAAGAGCATGCTCGGCGTCAATAAATGCCGCTGTACCGCCCATTTTCTGAGCTTCGGCCAGGATGTGCAGAGCGACGGTGGTTTTGCCTGAAGATTCAGGTCCATATATTTCCACAACTCTGCCCCGGGGTATCCCTCCTACCCCCAGGGCCACATCAAGAGTCAATGCCCCGGTCGGGATTACTTCAATCTGCATGTTGGCCGCCGCTTCACCTAGTTTCATGATCGAACCCTTGCCAAACTGCTTCTCAATCTGGTGTAAAGCCATCTCCAGCGCCTTTATTTTATCTGACATTACACATCCTCCTCAAACATGTGTTCGGTTTTCCCCTTCATTATACCTAATTACCGGACACGCTGTCAATAAATAATTAGCATTTTTTTACTCTTACTCTAAAATTATATTTGATTTGGTTTCCGAAAATTTATCTTGGCTTCACTTTGGCGGGTTCCACGTGAACCCGCTTGCCTTTGATTATGTTACGATGCATTGAGTAGAGGACCCTTTCGGCCGCTTCTTGCGGAACCTCGACAAATGTAAATTTATCGTAGATTTTTATGGCCCCTATTATTTTCCCCGGAATTCCTGATTCTTCAGCTATTGTCCTGACCAGGTCCTGGGGCCTGATCTCATCCGCCCGGCCGATGTTCATAAACAGGCGAACCATCCCCGGTTCCGCTCCTGTATCGCCAAATTCTGTTTCCTCTGCTTCGCCCGTATCTTCCGAACCTTCCAGGTCGAATGCCAGTTTTAAAGACGCGGCTGCTATTTCCGGCATTTCATAATCACCTGCCAAGTCTTCCACAATTGCCCTGTAATTGCCCAGCTTGCCACGCTGCATGGTGCTGATAAGCCGTTCAATGATAACCTCCCTTTGACGTTCAAAGACATCTGCAACTGTAGGCAGCTTCCCTCTTTTGATTCTCGTGTTAATCATCTTTTCGATCAATCTCAGCTGCCGGTACTCCCGGGGAATCACAAATGAAATGGCAACACCTGACTTCCCTGCCCGGCCCGTCCGGCCGATGCGGTGGACATAAGATTCCGGGTCCTGGGGTATATCATAATTGATCACATGGCTGACGTTTTCGATATCAAGGCCGCGGGCAGCCACATCCGTAGCTACCAGGATCTCGACCTGTCCTTCCCGGAATTTCTTCATCACCCTGTTCCGCTGGGCCTGAGTCAGATCGCCGTGCAGCCCCTGAGCTTCATAACCCCGGGCTTCCAGCCCCGCCACCAGCTCGTCCACACCGCGCTTCGTACGACAAAAAATTATGGCCCGGTTGATATTGGAGGTGTCCAGGACCCGGCAGAGACCATCCAGTTTATTATGTTCTTTTACCTCATAATATATCTGGTCTATTTGGGGAACAGTCAGTTCATCCCTGCTGACCGAAATAAACTGCGGCCCATTAAGGTACTTACGCGCCAACCGCTGAATTTCGTCCGGCATGGTTGCCGAAAAAAGAAGCGTCTGCTTTTCTTTGGGTGTTTCCTGCAGGATTGTTTCTATATCGTCAATAAAGCCCATGTCCAGCATTTCGTCGGCTTCATCCAGCACCGCAAATTTGAGGTTGTTCAGTCTAAGCGTTTTCCGCCTTAGATGGTCCAAAATCCTTCCGGGAGTGCCAACCACGATATGGACTCCCCTTTTTAAGGCCAGGATCTGCCGGTCAATGGACTGCCCTCCGTATATGGCCAGGGCCCGGATCTCCCTGTACTTGGCAATTTTCGTTATCTCTTCGGCCACCTGGATGGCCAATTCCCGGGTAGGGGTCAGCACCAGAGCCTGCACGCCGCGATTCTTGGGATTCAGCCTCTCAACTATGGGAATGCCGAAAGCCGCTGTCTTGCCTGTACCGGTCTGGGCCTGTCCGATCACATCCCGCCCTGCCATCAGGAGGGGAATGGCCTCGGCCTGAATCGGTGAAGGTTCTTCAAAACCCATATCGCTAATGGCATGAAATACTTTTTTGCTTAATTCAAGGCTACCAAATTCTACCGTTTCATACATCTTAATCAAAATCTCCTCTCACTATCAACTAAATGCGCGGAGCGCTGTTGTACAGTTCCGGGTACACCTTGCGCTCCATACTGTATCCACTCTGTAAATTTGAAATACGTATGGTATCCGTATATTTCAGCCTGACTCCTTCCCTTCCGTTGCGGTCAAAATGCAATAAAACAAATGAGTAAGGGATTTCCTCCTTGGTCTGCAACGCTCCGACTCCTGCCGCCCCGGATGTGCCGGCGTCAATAAAAATGGAATTCGGTTTAACTTTTATCCTGTACTGGTGGTCGTGCCCGGTGAGCACAACGGGAACCTGTCCCCAAAAATTTCCCGCTATTTTGGGGTTATGAGCAACCACTATATCAGGATTGGAACCGGCTTTATTTATTGCCGCCTCCAGCTGGCGGATGGATTCGTCAATTTTCTCCGGAACCGGGGGCTTAAAGTCATTGGTAAATGACAAAGGGTCGGCAATTCCGGCGATTTTCAACCCCTTAACATTTACAATACCGCCTTCAATAACTTTCACATTGGGCGTTTTCCTCAATTCCTGGACAATTGACGGAGTTTCATGGTTACCCGGCGTGATTATATAAGGAACCTGTAACTTTTTTACGCGCTCAAGCAAAACCGACTCCAGCGGTGTCCCCAGGTCGGACATATCTCCGGAATCAATCACCAGGTCGATCCCAAAAGTTTTGACAACCTGGCCGATAAACTCAAAAGACGCAGGGTTATTGTGGATATCGGAGACATGAAGAACTTTAATTTCCCCTTCTCCGGGAGAAATTGCCTGCAGGCTGTCAACCCGCTGAAAAAGCCCGTTAAGGTTGGCGGCAATACCCTTCATTTGTTTACTCCACGTATCCACCGTGGCAAGACTCTCCTGGGCCAAACCTATCATCCACGGGGCGGCCTTGATCACCCCTTCGTATTCCGGGTTTTGGAACCGCTTGATATCAAATGTATAATATGTCCCCAGAAGGATAACCGAAACTGTGGCCAGTCCGATCAAACCGCCCGTGACCAGTTCCTTTATCCTGCGCCTCTGGAGGACCAGCAGGCCAAAAACACCTCCGGCGAAACTTAAAGCCAGCGTATGATAAATAAACCTTCTGACCGTACCGGCCAGTACCTGCCTGGCTTCTACGGCAAGTTCGGCTTCTTCCGTTCCTTCGGCAAGTACTTTTTTCAGGCGGTCGAGGTCAATATTTTCAAGAGATATATTAATTCTTACGGGTGTTTTGTGGGTTTGGGCCTTCACTTCCCCCACAGGCGGAATTTTTAGAACCGTATAACCGCCAAGCGAGGTTTTCATGGAAAAACTGGCCTGGAGCGCTTCCAGGCGAAAATCAACACGGGCGAAAAGGTTTAGAAATAACAAGGCTCCGGTGATTGCAAACAACGGGATCAGCAAGTACAGCGAATATTTCTTCATCAGATTCATCCCTTCTACCCCTTATACATTAAGAGATATTTCCTCAGCATATTTAAAGCCACATTAGCAGACTGCCACCTGATCACCTCTCTGTCTCCCGTGAACAGGTATCTCTGCACAATTGCTGTGTTGCGGTCCGCAAATGCAATGTACACCAGCCCTACGGGTTTCTGAGGGGTTCCCCCTCCCGGCCCTGCAATCCCCGTCACCGAGACAGCTATGTCCGTTCCGCCGGCCTGCCTGACACCCCTGACCATTTCCAAGGCCGTTTCTTCGCTAACCGCGCCGTGTTTCTCCAAAACCTCGGGAGAAACACCAAGCAGATTAATTTTGGATTCGTTTGAATAAGTAACCACACCATACAGGAAGTTTTCAGACACACCGGGAATATCGGTGAGCCTTTTGGCAATCAGACCTCCTGTACAGGACTCAGCCACAGACACGGTCAGGCCATACTTTTTCAAAAGCCCGGCCACCACCTTTTCCAGGGAATCGTCATCTGCTCCATAAATATAGTCGCCCAGTCTCTTCCTGATTTCTTTTTCCACTTTGGTTATCATTTTCCCGGCAGCCGCCTCTGTGGCAGCCTTAGCCGTAATGCGGACAAGGACCTCTCCCCGCGGGGCCAGGAAAGCTATAGTCGGGTTAGTCTGCCCGTCAACCAGGTCTTTGATGCGTTCCTCTACACTTGATTCCCCCATCCCCAGGATTCTGAGGACCCTTGAAACAATAACTGATCTTTCTTTCCCTTCTTTCTTCCTGAGATAGGGTTCCACAGTCCCGGTAAACATCGGCTCCATCTCCACGGGGGGTCCGGGCAGAATGACAATAATCTTGCCGTTTTTCTCAATAATCATGCCGGGGGCAGTCCCCACTTTATTTGGAATCAAAGTGGCCCCTTCCGGGATCAGGGCCTGCTTCCTGTTTGCTTCCGGCATGTTTCTGCCCCGGAGTTTAAAGAATTCCTCGATATGTGTCATGGCCCTTTCGTTTATTAACATCTTAAGCTCCAGGACTTCGGCAACGGTTTCCTTGGTCAGGTCATCCGAGGTCGGTCCCAGCCCCCCAGTTACAATTACCAGATCCGCCCGCTTAAGGGCAATGTTAAAAGCTTCCGCCAGCCTGACCGGATTATCGCCGACAGTTGTCTGGAAATACACGTTTATTCCCATCTTGGCCAGCCGTTGCCCGAGAAACCGGGCATTCGTGTTCAGGATCTGGCCGAGCAAAAGTTCCGTTCCGGTGGAAATAAGTTCAGCTCTCACTGGAGCACCTGCCCTTCGTTATCCTATGCTACATATATTCTTTGGTTTTTAGAAGAAAACCTGCCTGTAAAAACAGAAAAATTTAACCGGGTCTGGAACAAATGAGAGTTTCTGCCCGGAATTAGCTCCCGTCTTGCCTGCTAAAAATAAAACGGTGCATTTCACACCGTTCTTGGCTCCCACTATTGCTGAATCGAAGGAGTTTCCCGCAAACCTCACCAGTCTGACATCCCCAACTACCGCAAGGTTACCTTGGATAACCGCGTCAAATACCTTGGCTAGCCGTGCCGACGTCATCTTGACCTGTTTATACCTTGCTTCGATATCAGCGGCCGTCAGGATTTTTTGGGATTCCTCGGTTTGCAGACCCGCGGCTGGTTCATACCTGTTGTTATATATCAATTCGTAATATGTTTTCACTGTATTCTCCGGGGTATCATCCTACCCACTTACCGAAACCAGCTCATTATTTTCTCTGGCCAACACCAGTTTCCTGAAATCCGAACCTGTTAGTCTCTCCTCTTCCAGCAGCACGTTTACAGCCCTGATAATCTTTTCCTTGTACGGTTCAATGGTTTCCCGGACCCTATTTTCCTGTTCCTGCAGGATTCGGGTGATTTCATCATGCATTTTTCCCTGGGGAAGGCTGTCCTCTGAAATTATCCCCAGGGAAGACATCCCTGCAAAGACAATTTTTTTCGCCAGATGTACGGCCTGCTCAAAGTCATTGGACGCGCCTGTGCTCCGGCTGTTTAAAATCAGCTCTTCGGCCAAAGCGCCGGCTAGCATGATGCAAATCTGATTTTCCAGATACTCTTTCGTATACAGGTAGGTATCATCTTCGGGGGTTTGTCTCATATAACCCAGGGCATTCCCCCTGGGGCTGATGGTAAGGGTGGAAACGGAACCGGGTCTGAACATCTCGCTTACCAGAGCATGGCCCGTTTCATGGACGGCAACCCTTTTAAGCTCATCCGCATTCGGCCTTTTGTCCAGTTTTTCCCCCATAATGACCTTGTCAATAGCTTCTTTGAAGTGGTGGGGTTTAATCTCTTTTTCTCCTTCCCTGAAGGCGTAAATCGCCGCCTCGTTAGCAAGACTCTCCAGGTGGGCGCCGGAGAACCCGAATGTCTCCCTGGCAATATCCTTCAGCCTGACATCCTTGGCAATCGGTTTATTTCTGGTATGAATCTGCAATATCTGCTCCCTGCCTTCCTTGCACGGCAAGTCGACCTTTACATGCCTGTCGAACCGTCCGGGCCTCATCAGGGCAGGGTCCAGCATATCCGCCCTGTTGGTAGCCGCCACCAGCAGGATTTTGACCGAGTCATCGGTTTTCATCCCATCCATCTCCACCAGCAGCTGGTTGAGAGTCTGGTCGTATTCCATGTGCCCCGAGTGCTGGCCTCTCCGGCCTCCCAGCACATCAATCTCGTCAATAAAGATAATGGCGTTGTTTTTGTTTTGTTTGGCAGCAGTTTCCCGGGCTGTTTTAAACAGTCTTCTAACCCGCTGTGCCCCAACGCCGGCATACATTTCAATAAATTCGCTGCCGCTGGTCGCTATAAAAACAGCGTCGGTATAGGTAGCCGCAGCCTTCGCCAGCAGGGTTTTACCCGTCCCCGGCGGTCCGGTCAGGAGGATCCCCTTGAGCGGCCTGATACCCAGCTTTTTGATCTGTTCATAATTTTTTATGAAATCAAGGGCCTCTTTTAACTCCTTGATGGCTGAATCCTGGCCTCCGATATCATTGAAGATAACGCCGGCAGGCCCTTTGCCGCCGACCTCCTGAAGCCCGACAGGCCTGATCAGGCCCCTGCTCTCAGCAAAGAAATAAATCGCCGCAAAAAATCCTATCATAAAGACCAGTGGAAGAACATCATAGCCCTTCCACACCAAGAAGCCGAGAATCCCGATACCGGCCCCGAGACCGATTTCCTTGATTACCTTATTTTTCATCTCAACTCACTTCCCGTCCTATCCGCAACGGTTTCCCGGACCGCATGGTCCCTGGGAACAATTTCATAAAGATAGTGCTTGCCTTTAACGAACTGAACATAAATATAGTCACGGTCAATAAAAACCCGGGCCTGCGCGCCGACTTTCTCCGCGTTCAGCCGGATCACGTCAGCCATTTTCGTGAAATCACCCTTGGCCAGGGCCTCATAAATTACAAACTGGCTTTGATAATAAGCCTCTTCCAGCTCTCTTGTCCTGTTATCTCTTAATTCTATGTCAAATTCAGTGTTTCCCATTACCTGCTCCGTATAGCTTGTCAGCTCCCGGTATGCGTTCCGGAGGTTTTCCGTTTTCTCCACCTCCAGGATTACTTTCACGGTTTTTTCCTTTTCCTGAATCTTTACCCCTTTTACCAGTTTTGTTTGGGAATAAAGTTTGAACAGGGGTTTTCAATATTGTATTTCTGGTGA
>DYZU01000189.1 GCA_022735835.1 Thermincola sp.
AGCTGGCCGCGGCCCTAAACCGCTTCCTCGCCGCCGGCCGGTAAAGCAAAACAAAAAAGAGCCCCTTTCGGGCCCTCCCGGGCATGATGGGCCGGAGAAACAAAGACCATCTTGGCTGCCTTTTCGGAAAACAATTCCCGCACCAGATCGGCCGCCACCTTATAATTCTTCAGCCGCACCCTGCAGGTGAGTATAATTTCCCTGGCCCGGATCGCCTACTAAGTCTTGACACGGTCTCGATGACCTCTGCATAGATGTTTTTATTCTGGTGTTTTCTGGTATAATAGGTGGCAAGGAAGAAGGTGCAGACAAATGGCAATGAGCGGGACAATAGTGGAGACCATGGTTAAGCGGATCGTGGAGAAATTCCAACCCCTAAAAGTGATTGTATTCGGATCTTGGGCAACCGGAGAAGCTGGTCCGGATAGTGATGCGGACTTTTTGGTGGTTATGGATTGCAATCATGCCCAAAAACGCGATCTGCAGGTAGCCATTAGAAAAGAGCTGCGGGATTTTGAAATACCGAAGGATGTTCTTGTTGCTACTCCGGAAGATATCGAAAAGTATAAAGAGGCTTGGTGGACAGTGTATCAACCGGCCCTGGAAAAAGGGAAGGTACTTTATGAACAGTAGGGAGCGGGAGCAAGAGGCTCAGAAATGGCTCGATAAAGCGAGGAGCGATCTGCGCGTTGCCAGGATGGCCTTTGAAAATGCCGAACCGGAATATGATTTGGCCTGTTACCTGTCGCAACAATGTGCTGAAAAAAGCGTGAAAGCACTTTTGATCAGGTTGGGAATCAGATTTCCATATAAACACGACTTGGACTACCTTATCAGGCTCTTGCCACCGGATAAGCAGATCCTGTTTGCCGACATCGAATTGGCCTGGTTAACTGACTGGGTGACCACGGGTCGCTATCCAGGAGATGTGGTGGCGGCAACCGCCGATGATGCCCGGCGGGCGGTTTGCAAAAGCTTCTTGGCTTGCGCGTGCCGTTTGTCCGACCGGTCCAGCAGGGCGTAAACGACGCTGGTATCCACCATCACTCTTTCCACCGTTCAC
>DYZU01000190.1 GCA_022735835.1 Thermincola sp.
AATCTCGGCCCAAGCGCGGAGCCGGGATCGATAACGAGCCTGAGGTCGTCGGTCTCAACAAGCGTGGCCATGCTTCGTATGCCGAAGCTCTCGAAGGCCAGCGGGAGCACCCTTATCTCGCCGTTTCCTACTGGGACCGGCTTCACGTGAGAAACCCACGAATTAAGAGATGTTACTCCCACCTTCATGCGCTCCCGCTAAGATGCGACACCTATCAAAGAAAGCGTAGTTTCCTTCCGCTTAAAGCGTAAATCACGCGATTTGTCCTAAATCTTTCATCCTCACATAAGAGACGGTGCCAGTTTTCGCCGTGTTCGGTCTTAACGTAAACGGTGATTTTTCCTTCTCTTTCCTCTCTGATAAGCTGATTTTTATCAATACAAAATTTAACTACCCATCTACGGAATTGATCCTCATTACCCCCAAACACTCCTGCCTTGAGATCATTTTTCAATGCCTTGCCGCTCTCCTCATCGATTTTATCAAGTATTTCCTTTAAGATCGTTGACGGATCTCTGCGCCTTCTTCTCATTTTAGTCCCACGAAAGCATTTGCTCAATTTGCGATTCCACAGGACGGCATTAAAGACTTTGGATTGGAGTTGGTGGAAGCGACACCAAAGGTGGCAAAGCTATTCTTCTGTTAACTTAAATAGTATAGCGTATTTTTTTCTCATGCGATGATAAAATCTCATTGTCCATCCCCCCAATAAAAGTCCGATGATGGCAAGGGCCACCGAGATCAGTACGACCATCCAATCACCTCTGAACACAAAGGCAACGGTAAAAACTCCCCCCAAAACTCCCATGCTGAGGTAAGAAATTCCAAGATTGAAAATGGCACGGACAGCAAGCGTGAAATCCCAAGCCACGCGTCTTGCATTGGCCCTTATTCTTTTAAGAATTTTCGTGAGTTCAACAATATCTTCTTCCTTCTTTGCCATATCATCGTTTTACTGTAAGAACTTCAATTTTTTTGAGCTTTGTTCTAGAATGTTTTAAAAAAGGAAGTTCTCCAGCAATTTTTCATAAAATTTCTAGAAAAATGCAGAAAAAATATGGTAAAACTACTTGGTTTGGAAACATGTGTGTGCGAGCAAATGAAAAATCAGGGACGCGGTGGGACGGAGATGAAGCAATGCGGAGGGGCTTTTACTTGTTAGTCGATGATGAAGAGTTGGAACTGACGGGGGATTCTGAATCGGATAAAAACATTGTGTCACAGGCGGGCCTCGAGGAAAAGAGAAGAGAATACGTTTTTGGCGAAACCCCGAGGTTAAAGCCAGCACGTATCGAGGATATCCAGGGGATGCCCCACATAGTTGAACGCATAAGGATGTTCATTGCGTTTCTGAAGGATTACCAGAAAATTAGAGAGATGAGTGTCCGGATCCAACCTGGGATCTTCCTCTATGGCGACTCTGGAACGGGGAAGACGCTCACAGCCCGCGTGATAGCAACGGAATCCAGCGCAAAACTGATAGACGCTGGGGGCTTCCCGAGAGAGGAGGGAGGCTGGACCACCAAGGACATAAGCTCGCTTTTTGCCCTCGCCAAGGAGTACCATGCCCTAACAAGAAGGCCCATCATCATATATTTTGACGAATTCGATGAGGTATGCCCCCGCGTGAGAAGATACCGCTCGGAGGCGTCTGCCGCGCTTATGGCCGAACTCGACGGGATGGGTGGAAAGCCAGAGGGCATCTTCGTGATTGCGGCCGCGAACACCGGCGATGTCGATGAGGGGCTCCTGCGCGCAGGGAGGCTGGGACATCACATTCACTACCGCCGACCGGCTTACCCCGGCAGGCTGGAGATCCTGAAATTTTACCTCGAAAAGAAGCCCCACGAACTCGTGGACGTGGAGGGTTTAGCAAAGATAATGCCCCGAATGTCTCCTGCGGAAATCGAGGAGCTTGTCGAGCAGGCGTACATGGATGTATGCCTCAGCTCACTTGGCTCCAAGCTCACGGAGGCAGATTTGATCGAACAGTTGCTAGAGGAGGTGCTGGGCCCGCCGGCTGGGACTTGGCTTACCGACAGCGAGTACTACAAAGCGTGCATACACGAGGCGGGGCACATAATCGTCGGAGAGCAGCTCGGGTGTTCTGCTAAGCTCGTCGTAGTTCCAAAGAAAGGGTACACGAGAGGAGCAACCGTATTCGATTCGTGGGAGGAGGGCTCACCGACTCTGGAGCAGATAGAAAGCCGAATCGCCGCCTCGTACGGGGGAGAGGCCGCGGAGGAGATAGTCTTCGGCGAGCGCCACCTCGGGGGCACGGACGATGTTGGAAGGGCAACCGAGCTCTCAATTAAGCTCGTGACGGAGTGGGGGAAAACAACGAATTATATGGCTAATGACCACCCGCATCCCTTGGTCATCGAGGCTGGAGGACTCCTCCGTCCGCTAAATGATGGCGAGCGGGCATCAATTTACTCCGAGGCCCGCCTGATAAGGGAGCGCTGCTATCAGCGAGCGAAGAAGGTCCTCGAAGAGTTCGGGAAGGAGGGAATCGAGCGCGTGGCGGAGGGGATATCTGAACGGGAGTTCCTGCTGGGGAAGGACGTGGAGCAGGTCGTTCTGGAGGCGAGAAGGGAGAGGTGATAAATTTGGGCTTCGATGACGAGATAGATTTCCTGATAGCAGACGGCTATAGCAATGTTGTGGACATGAGGGAGCTAACGCCTGGCGTGCTAGATCGGGTACACTATTGCTTGGCAAAAAAACATGACAGGGCCCGCTCCAATGTGGTAAAGTTAGCTTATGGGTGGGCCATAGACCGGTTAAAGGAGTTTCTAGAAAAAGGAGGTGATGGACCCTTGGATACTCCCATCGACCCCGTTACACTCCACGCTTGTGTGGGGGGAAAACCGCTTGCGAGGTTTATTGAGGAGGAGCTCGACCCAGCTACATTAAAAATCTTGGCTAGAGAAAGGGCTGAGTGCAAGCGCATGTTTCAGGGATACAAGATTCCAAGCGATGGAACAATCATAAAATTCTACAAATTAGTTTCGTTCGACCGTTTTCAGAAAGCAATAAACGTATTTACAGGATTTTACCGCATCGCCCCGGCAAGGGTCAAGGTACATAAACGAAAGGATCACCCTGACTATCATGGTGAATACAGGCGCAGAAGCAAGACCATTCACCTTTACCGGAGCGGGTTGGGCACCGACATCGAACGCGTGCGCCACCTCTGCCACGAGTTCTTCCACCACCTCGCCAACGAAAAGAGCTGGTATTTCCACGACAATCCCAGGGTACACAAGGACAAGGAGGAGGGAGGAGCCAATCGTTTCAGGTCCGACATAATAAGGAGGTTGGAGCGAATTTTAAGGAGGTGAAATAGGATGCGCTCGAAGGATTTAGAGGGATACGGATTTAAGGAATGGCGCCCATGGAGCACGCTTACCGTTTCAGACGTTCCGTACGGGCAAGGGGTTTACGCGATTAGGACAAAACTTGGACACATGATAATGAGAAAGGTAGGCGAATCCGACCTTCTCTACATTGGGCAATCCGATAATCTGACAAGACGAATTTTCGGAAACTATCTGGGCGGCGTCGGCGGTGCAACCACTCAAAGAATTCACTGGCTGCTAAAGTTAGGTGAAAATATTGAGGAAACGGAAATCAGCTGGGCTACCACCAAAAGTGACGGAGAGAGAAAAGACCTAGAGGGAAAGCTTATTGGGAGATACAAGAGCGAACACGGTGAACGCCCACCATGGAGCTATAGTGGGGCCCTTAAGGGTGAAATCGAGAAATTAAAGGAAAAATTAACGGCGAAATCGATGGAAGAGAGAGGCAGGAGCTGAAGGGAATGGTAGAAACTGAGATAGAGATAGAAAAACTGGAAGTTAGTCCCCAAAACGTGAGGAAAGAGATAGCCAAGGATAAAGATGATTTGGGCGTGGATGAGATGGCGGAGAGCATTCGACAAACTGGGCTTTTACAACCTATCGTCGTTAGACCAAGACCAGATGGCAAATATGAGATCGTGATAGGGCAGCTGAGGTATCTCGCCTATAAAAAGTTAGGGCTCAAAAAAATTCGGGCAGTAGTCCAGGAGATGGACGACCGAACAGCCTTAAAACAGTCTCTTACCGAGAACTTGCTGAGTATCGATATTTCACCTATGGAGAAAGCAAGGGCATTTGAGGAGCTGTGCGAAGGCCGTACACAGACCGAGGTAGCTAGAGAGCTCGGCATATCTCAAGCAACCATAAGCAACTATCTTTGTCTACTGAAACTGGCCCCAGAGCTTCAAGTTAAGGCAAGTTCAATGGATCGCACCTCTCAACTTCAAGCCCTACGAAGGATTTCTAGGGATTTCAAGAGCCACGAGGAGCAGTTGGGGGCGGCAAAAAAGATTGAAGGGCTCTCTCAGAAAGAGGCGCTTTATGCACTTGAACAAGCAAGGGGAGATATAAAGCGACTAGAGCAGGCCGTTGGGGAGGTCGCGCTAAAGAGCTTTCTCCCAGGATATGACCTTTGCAGGGGTCTGGAGGATTGCCCGCTTGTCCCAAAGGAGGTAAGAGAAAAAGTTCTGTCGATTGTTAGAGCATACAAGTCAAAAAAACCAAAAGGGTGACTTCCAGGTGAAAAACTTTCGGTAAAAAAGGGGAAAGGAATGGGTTTGAAAATCGGCATTCTCTCGGACACACATCTTGGCGCATCTTCGATAGACCCAGAGTTGCGGATGGATTCGTTCGAGGTCTTTGAGGAGGCCCTAAAAATCCTCGTTAGCGCAGGCGCGGACGTAATACTCCATGCGGGGGACTTCTACGATCGGACCGACCCCCAGCCATGGGTTCACGATAAGGCCACTACGATCCTCCGTTCAACCATCACCGGTCGAAAGCCTAACTTGGAGGTTTTGGAAGGCAAGGTAAATTTCGAGGCCGAGGATGTTGGCATAGCTGTGCCAGTTTTCCTGATCCACGGCACGCACGATCGCCCAATAGGGAGACCAGCTCCTGCGCCGCCTTTTCAGCATCTCGTATCGGCTGGGTATGCCAACTACCTCGATGTGGACCCCGACAACGAATTTTCGTCAAGGCACGTCGTAATAAAAAAGGATGGAATTGAGGTCTTGCTAACGGGCGTGGGGCACAGACCCCAGGGCTACATCAACGAATCTATATCGAAGTGCGGCATCCCAGGCAAAACGGGTTGCGTCAACATCTCGTGCATCCATAACGCGATTGAGGGGACGGTGCCTGCCTCGGAGTACGTGGATCTGGGTCCCTTCCAAAATATCGATTATGTGGTGATGGGGCATGCCCACAGAGCACACTTGGACGGCGACGGGGCCATGCAAGCCGAAAAACGGGGGGCGCTCAAAACCAAGATATTGGTGCCCGGCGCCACTAATGCGACCAGCGTATCTCCGCAGGAGGAGGGCAAAAAATACGTGCATCTAATGGAGATCACGTCTGAAAATCGGCCCGTGTTTAAATCCTTCGAACTCAAAAAAGTGAGGCAGGTGTTCCACCGAAGGATTGCATGTGAGAATTTAACCGCGGAGCAGGCAAGAGATAAAATTCTGGATACGCTGAAAGGCCTCCCGCTCGACGGATTGGAGAAAGAACCCCGCGTCAAGGTTTACCTGACGGGGAAACTGGCCCCTGGGGCTAGTCGAGCGGAGCTGGATTTGGATGGGATTATTGTTGGATATAAAAACAAGGTGCACAACTGGTCGGAGATGATAATCCCAAGCGAACTCTACACCGAGGACGAGCTGGAACGTCTCGAGAAACTGCGTGGTGCCGTTGAGGCTGGAGTAGTGCTCTCCGCTCCCCTCGACCATTTCTGCCGAAAGCTCCAACAGCTCGGCTTTTCGGCCAAGTATTTCTCGCCGGGGGAGCTTTATCAAATCTTTTCTGAGGTAAAGACCCCTGCTGCAGCTAGGGGGAGAGTCATGGAAAAACTGAACGGGGTGCTTGAACTTGGGTCTGATCAAAGTCGCTGAGATGAAAAATTTCAGAGGATACGGGAACAAAAACAATGTTGTTAGATTTTTACCTGGGATAAATTTAGTTCTGGGCGACAACGCCACAGGCAAGTCCTCGATAGTAATGCTAATTCTCTTCAATCTCTTACACAGGAAGATTGATGTTGGCAAATTCGAGGAGTACCGCACCCTTGAACCGAAGGACATGGGGCCTTTCGAAACAACCTTGATTATATCAGGCAGAGATGGAAAGGATTACTCGATTAGAAAATTCTTGGAGGGAACATTCGTTCGACATTCCGTAATGTGCGAAGGAACCGAATTGAAAAAAGTTGGGGAGCTGGAAGTTGGGCGTCGCCAGGGGGACGCGCAACGGTTCATCATGGATCGGTTAGGAACGACTGAGGAGATAGTCGAGGACATACTGATTCAAACGCAGGACCCCGTGAAACTTCTCTGGCCAGTGGGGGCGCCTAAGGATGTGGGAGCAAGGCTTTCTCGGCTCCTCAGATTCGAGTCCTTACAGCGTATTTACACGAATGCCAAAAGTTCGGCCTCGATGCTCGATAAGGAGTCCGAGAGGTGTGAAAAAGAAGTTAAACGCATCCGTGGGGATATAGATGACCTAAAATTGTTGCCGCCCGAGAAGTACGAAGAACAGCGGGGGCAATTGGAAAGGAAGCGTCGCGCGGAAGAAAAGGAAAAGGCCAAACTCGAATCCGATATCACGACCCTGAGGGAAAAATGTGGCGAATTTGAAAGCAGAATCGGGGGTTTAGAACAAAGAGTTGGCGGTTTGAAAAAATTAGAGGAGCAGATTGGCAGAAAAATGCAAGAAGTGGAGGGAAAAGCAAGGCCCAAGAAAACTTCCGGCTGGCTCAGGACAAAGGAAAAAAAGGTTGACAACCAGCTCAGAATCCTGAGGCATAAACTAACAAGCATTAGTGCGAGCGTTATAGAGCAAAAAAGAGTAGCGGAGCGCGCAGGAAGGAAAAAAGGCGAACTCGCGTCTAGAATCGGAAAGTGTTCTGAAGAGTATCGCACTCTCGTTGAGGCCCTGAAGAAAAAGGGGATCAAGGTTGAATTTAAAACCGCCCGGGATGCCGATCGCTTTAGAAAATCCCAAGGTAAAGAACATCAGAAACTCGAAAGAGAAATCGGCGGCCTTGAAAGTCAAGCGGAAACCCAAGCCCAGTACGTCAATATACTCAGAAAAGCGAAGGCAAACTGTCCTGTTTGTGACACAAGCCTCACCGAGGAACAACGGAAAGAAATCTTAAGAGAAAAGTCAGCGCTCGTAGAAAAGCTTAAAGCTGAGATAGAGAAAAAATCCAAGAAATCCAAAGATGCTGTAGAGCTCATTTCTCTGCTGGAGAAAGTGACATCTACCCTCAGAAAATTGGGCGATTTGACGCAGGAGTTATCTCGGGCCGAAAAGGATTTAAAATTCGCGGAGAAGAGATTACCTTCGCTCCGTAAAAACGAGGAAGCAATCGAGAAAAAAGAAAAAGAGCTAGGGCTGTTATTAGAAGAAGTTAGAGAAAAAATACAACTGGCAGAGACATTCGAAGGTATTGACAGGCTAGACCTAGAAATCACAGGTTTGAAAAGAGAAACCAAGCTTTTGCCCAAGTTAAAAGCACGGTTCATAGACCTGAAAACTCGGAATGAAAAACTTCAGAAAAAACTGCGGGAAATAGAGGCGAGGATAAGGGAATTCGGTTCCGAAATTAAACGCGTAGAACAAAACGAGAAGAATGCGAGACTTTATTACGGTAGATTAGCCGAAGCCAAAAGGAGGGATGAAGTAACACGCGCCTTTGCTGACGAAATCAAACTGGCATACGAGGCGGCAAAGGTATCCCTCCACGAACTCCTGAAGGAATACAGAGACATAATTAATCTCAACTTAGGATGGATTTGGCCCCTGCTCTACCCGCGCCCAGACCTGCCAGTGGTTGAGTTAGATGTCAGAGTTGAGGAGACGGAGGAGGATGGCGAGAAAACGCTTGTCACAGAAACGCAGCTAGTCCGACTAAGCGCGACTGGCGAGAAGATGCCTTTCAATACAATCTCAAGCCACGGGCAAAGGGTCTTGGCTTCAATAGCGTTTCGCGTTGCATTCCTCAACCTGCTTTGGAGGACATCATCCCCGCGGCTTCTGGTGCTCGACGAGCCAACCATATGGGTCGACAACAGGAACAGGGAGGGGCTCGGGCAGCTACTATCCAACCTCGTCAAGGAGATGAAGGAGGGTGCCCTCAAGCTTGATCAAGTAATCGTCGTGTCCCATGACCCTGCCTTCCTGAACGCGATAGACCCCGAGGGGGTCAAACACACTTGCATCAAAAACGAAGAGGGCTTCTGCGAGGTTAGAACGGCCGAGAATTGATCGGGGCATATACGTGGTTGAAAAAACTAATGATGGGCGCCTGCTGCCCGCTTCTAGGACCTTCATCGCTTCGTGAACCCGCTAGAGGTAGCATGCGGCATTTCCTCATTGGCGCAGGTTTGGCTCAAATGAGGGTGGATTATTCGTGTTAGAAGTAACATCTCCCATTTCGCAAATTTCACGTGTCAAACTTTGCCGTGAGCCTTAAATCCGAGCCCGATGACCCATGACCATGCCGTTCGTCAACTACCTCAGGAGACCAAAGCTCAAGCGCTCAACCCTCATCGCTGGTTTACCCGGGATAGCGAACATCGGCAAGTTCGCGCTCGATTACCTCATCCGCAAGCTCGAGGCCGAGCACTTCGCCGAGCTGTACAGCGAGCACCTGCCGGAGTGGGCGATTCGCGAGGAGGGGGCGGTGAAGGCGCTCAAGGTCGACTTCTACCACGCGAGACCGAGCGGGCTCCCCCACGACCTCCTCTTGGCGACCTCTGAGGCCCAGCCCATGACGCCTTTGGGACAGTACGGGCTTTCAGGCGAGGCGTTGGATCTCGCGGTCGAGCACGGTGCCGAGCGCGTGGTGACGATGGCGGCGTACATCCTCTCCCCCCGCGAGACGAGGCCTTCTGTGGTCGGGGTTGGGGTAGACGCTGAGGCCGTCGAGCTCCTACGCTCGCATGAGATCGAGGTTCTGAGCGATGGGATGATAGTTGGGATGAACGGCCTCTTGCTCGGT
>DYZU01000191.1 GCA_022735835.1 Thermincola sp.
GGAGAGAGCATAACAAGAGCCACAAAGCATGTCAAGCACACAAAATACTTCCGTGACATACACGATTTTACATATGACTTGCGCAAGACAGCGCGGAATTGGCAACATCCAAAAAGAGAACCGGCGCAGGTTCCATAATCAGATCAAGATGAAGCAAGATCTTCTTGATTGTCTCCGGGGATTCGATAAAGGAGACGATGCGCATTGAGCCATTGCACTTGGAACACAGCAAGGGATCGGCATGGTATACCTTTTGGATCAAGCGCGCCCAATTTTTGCGAAACTCTGTTCGCGAAATCCCGGATTCAACAAGAGCCGGTATTTGGTCGTCGGCGGCCGATTTTTTCCGGAGTCCCCGCGACTTGTTCGAGCAATAACCGTAGTACCTGACGAGCTGAGCCAGCCAATCCAGCGCCGCAAAGGTTCTGGATGTTCTACCGTCCTTGGCGGTGTAGACTACTTTGGCGACACCGTCTTTGGTTTGGGCGGCGGGGATGTAGGTCATGCGTTCTTGCGAAATAGGCGCCCGGATTATATATTGCGCCGACCGTTCAATTCCCTCTTGGTCGGATGGCCCCTCGTTTTTCAGCATCTTGAGGACTTCCAGGCGAAATGCGGTTTCCAAGTCCGAAGGGTTCGGCCTTGGTCCGACCGCAAATCCGCCATTTCCGTAAAAACAACCATCAGTGGCGATGATGTGCAGATGGGGGTTGAAGTTCTGAAAATCCCCAAAAGTTTGCACCGCGATCACCGCTCCCGGAACGGCGTCGTCAAAGGCGGCGCCTTGCTTCAAGTGGCCGGACAGCACCGTCCAGGCACATTGGCTCACCTGAGTTTATCAGTTTCAGCCAATTTTCGCCCTGAGTCTTTGACAAGAATCCTGTAATACCGCCACTTTCGGGCCACGGGTAATCAAAAATCTCAAAAACGGTAGTGGCAACCTTAATACAAATATTTGCTGATAACACTGGACATAAAAATATAATAAATTGGTAGTGTTGAAGGACGTGGAATGTTAGCTAGATTCTGCTGAAAAAAGCAGTTTTGCCGATTACCTTTCGGCAAGTTGATCCTTGACAACCTGATCATGGTTTGGCGTTACCGCCTGGTTCAGGTCAGTTCGGCGATCCGGTTCAGGTTGTACCCCC
>DYZU01000192.1 GCA_022735835.1 Thermincola sp.
AGGCGGAGCCGGCAGATTTACAGTCTGCTCCCTTTGGCCACTCGGGAACCCCTCCGTAAATGGCGGAGCTGACGAGATTCGAACTCGCGATCTCCTGCGTGACAGGCAGGCATGTTAGGCCTCTACACCACAGCTCCTGACTTCAGGCGGAACGCCTTTTAGGTGAGTCACAGGACATATTATAAACAATTCCGCCGTTCACGTCAAGAGCCAGTGCTCCGGCCGGCCAGTTTCCGGTCACTGGTCACCGGCCTATTGACCACTGACTGCCGGCCACTGACAATTGCAGGACAAAAAAAGAGGTCCAGTGTTTCCACTGGACGGGGAGAGATAGAACTCACCAAAGCGGAGTATTTATATTTTGAACGGGGTATGCGGAAAATATACATCATTCACAAAAAAATTGAAGAAAAATTAAGCCTTTTGAATGTTACAGATTGTACTTCAGGTCACAATTTCCCGTTTATTCGGATAAAACAGGCTTGAAAGGGACTACAGCGGTAGTATATAATTAACAGTGGAGTATTATAAATTAGCATCGAGGTGATATAAATGTCTCCCGAAAATTCATTGGGTCCCCTGGAGGCCGATATCATGCAGATTGTCTGGAAGCGCCAGAGGGTTTCGGTTCAGGATGTTTACGAAGCTCTTTGTGAAAAAAGGTCCATTGCCTACAACACCGTAATGACGGTAATGACCAGGCTTGCCCAGAAGGGCATTCTAAAAAGACAAAAAGAAGGCCGAGCCTTTATCTATTCTTCCACCACTTCCAAGTCGGAAGTGGCCAAGAGTATGCTTCAATACATAATTGACAAAATATTTGGCGGTTCAAGGGCTCCTGTTTTTTCCCACCTGTTGGAAGACAAGACATTGAGCGACGAAGAACTGCGCTACTTAGAAGAGCTGGTAAAGGAGAAGAAGAGGGAGGAATAACTCCATGGATGTGGCATGGTCTCTCTGGACAAACAACATATGGCCCAGCATCCTTTCCAGTGCCTTTGCCTTACTGGTGGTTTTGTTTGTGATGCTCCTTTTCACTATCAAAGGCAGTTCCCTGAGTGCCAACCTGCGGTTTAAACTGCTGGAACTTCCTTTGATTAAAGCATTCTTGGTCCTGCTTGGCCTTAATCTGGGGGGACTTAAGGTTTCGTGGTATACAGTGGCATTTATCTACGGATGGGGAGTTGCTTGTTTTGTCTACCGCTGGATTTCCTACGAAAAGTTTAAAACCGAAGTTCTCCTGAGTGAAAAGATTTATGACAGCAAAACC
>DYZU01000193.1 GCA_022735835.1 Thermincola sp.
ACAATGTTCCTTTCGTGAAGAGCTCTTTGTAAACGGGCAAACCCTGATAAAAAGCCCTGAAGTATACACTTCAGGGCAGGCATGATAAACGATATGCGCGACAATGCGCCCTTCTCCCATCCAGACTTTTACTGTCGGCCCCGGAATCACACCGGATCAACCCATAAAGGCTCGCGGGCTCATCTCAGAGAGAATCACCGCCGGTAAGGAATTTCACCTGTCCCTGAAGGTCCACGGTATGTTTTTGTCGCTAGAAACAATTATATTCCCTTTTTCGATGAGTGTCAAGAAATGTTGAAAGGCGATAACCGTTGTTCTGTAAATGAGATTTTTCACATAACAATAGTTGTAATGAATCTTTGGGGGAAATGCATTATGGGCCGGCAAAGCCAGAGAAACTTCTATGTGCTCTTAGCTGACGCAGTTGCTTATGCCGTTTTCTTTACTTTTTGGGATGTAAATACTGTCATCCCGGTATTCCTGGATTGTGCCGGATGCCCGTCGTGGCTGATCGGCGTTGCCAATACCATCAAGCAGCTGGGTTATTTACTGCCCCAGCTGGTCATGACCGCCCTCCTGTACAAAGTTCACAGCATGGTCAGGTTTATCAGGGCCGTAATGTTTATTGACCGCCCGCAGCTGCTGCTTTTCTCTTCCCTGCTGTTATTGACCGGCAACAAAACCGCCCTGATTTTGTTTTTTGTCAGCTTCACTATTTTTTGTTTTGGCGAAGGAATCATCCTCATTCCCTGGATGGACCTTTTAGGCAGAACCGTGAGACCGGGCCACAGAGGCAGGCTCTGGGGAACGGTCCAGGTTTGCGGGGGGCTGGCCGCACTTGGTACAGGGTTTATAATATCCAGGATTATAAATCATCCTGATTACCCCTATCCTTTAAATTTTTTTCTCATTTTCAGCTTGGGAGCGCTTATCCTTCTCCCTTCGCTGTTGTTGTTTAAAATGGCCGCAGACCCGCCTCTCCGGAATGTCGCAGCCCGTCCGAAATGGAAGTCTTCGGTCATTTTGTGCCTGGTAAACAAGAAATTCATCCTGCTCCTTGTTGTTCAGCTGCTGGTCAGCGCCGATGCTCTGGCCCTTCCATATTATATAATCATGGCCAGGCATAAATTTGCCGAATTGAGTCCCTCCATAGGAATTTACATATTCTTAAATATCTGCGGGGCAGTGCTGGGCGGCGTGTTGTGGGGGTTTTTCGGCGGCAGGGGCAGAAATCGCCAAGCCATTGTCTTAGTTGCCTTGGTGAAAGTTTTCGCTGCCGGCGGTTTTTTAATTGCCCAGCTTATGCCCGGCAAAACAACGGTAAGTTTCTTGCTGGCGCCGGCGTTTGTGCTGGCAGGCATGGCCTCGGGAGCCTGGCTGGGATTTATCAACTATATTTTGGACCTTTCCGGCGACCACAACAGGATTTTCTTTATCGCGGTCAACAATGTCGCACTTCTGCCTGTGTCTCTGCTGCCCCTGATAGGCGGTATAGTACGGGGATATGCCGGAGACACGGCGCTGTTTGCCGTAACGACACTTTTGGCAATTTGCGGGTTCGCGCTTTCGTTCCGGTTAAAAGAACCTTACGAAAGGTGTTAGCGGACGGGAAGGTTAGAGTTTTTACAGCTTCCAATATTTTTTCTGTATATTTATCGCTTCATCGATAGTGACCCGCATCGTCGGTTGGATGCGGTCAGGCGGTGCGCCACCGGGTTCTTCCACCCGGACCCCGTATTCCCCCAAAACATTTATCACCGCCGACACCGCATGACCGATAGCCCCGAGGTTATATCCCCCTTCAAGGGAAGCCACAATGCGGCCGTTACACACCTCATCGGCTATGTTTTTGACGATTTCCGTCATTTTCGCATATCCGTTGCAGGTCAGTTCCAGTCCGGCCAGGGGGTCGGAATAATGAGCGTCAAAACCCGCTGAGATCATGACCAGCTGCGGCTCAAACTGCCTGGCCACGGGTTCCAGCAGCCGGGTAAAGGCGTAATAAAAGCCGCTGTCGCCTGTCCCCCGGGCCAGGGGAACATTTATCGTAAAGCCTTCTCCCCGGCCCATACCAACCTCGGAAGCCCACCCCGTCCCGGGGAAATGCCCCTGCTGGTGAGTGGAGAAAAACAGGACCGCCGGGTCGCCGTAAAAAGTTTCAGCCGTCCCGTTGCCGTGGTGGACATCCCAGTCAATAATCAGTATGCGATCCAGCCCGTATGCCTCCCTGGCATGCTCGGCGCCGACAGCCACGTTGTTAAAAAGACAAAACCCCATCGACCTGGCAGCCTTGGCATGGTGGCCCGGAGGGCGGACAAGGGCGAAAGCGGAGTCAACCTTTCCGGTCATAACATGGTCAATGGCGGTGATCACACCGCCCGCCGCCTTCAGGGCGGCTTCATAAGACCTCCCGGATACCGCGGTATCGGGGTCCAGGTAACCGCCGCCCTTTTCGGCAAACCGGGCCACTTTCTCTATATACCATGACTGGTGAACCTTCTCCAGCTGTTCCACGGTAGCCTCCGCCGGTTCAATGTCTACCATCCTGTCCCTGATTTTGTAATTCTCGAGGGCTTCCAGGATATACTTCAGCCTCATGGCGTTTTCCGGGTGGGAACCGGTATTGTGCTCCATGAATATCGGGTCATACACCAAACCTACTTTTTTCATTCGCCGCCCCCCTCAGTTCGTGGCCAGTGATCAGTGACCTCGCTTCCTTCCCTTAGCGCTCTGACGGCAGCAGGTATATCTTCCGCCCCGAAGATGGCCGAACCGGCAACAAGTACGGTGGCGCCCGCTTTGACAACCTCGGCCGCAGTGAGGGAGTTCACTCCCCCGTCAACCTGAATTTCCGTATGCAATCCCAGGCTTTTGATCCGCCGGCGGAGATCCCTGATTTTGGGCAAAACCCCGGGAATAAACTGTTGGCCTCCAAACCCGGGGTTTACCGTCATCAGCAAGACCATGTCCAGGCTTTCCAGCACATATTCTATGGAAGTCAACGGTGTGGCAGGATTTAAGGCTACGGCCGCCTTGACCCCGTAAGACTTGATGTTCTGAATGGACCGGTGCAGGTGGGGGCAGGTCTCGGCATGAACACTGATGATATCGGCGCCGGCTTTCACAAAATCTTCGACGTATCTGTCAGGATATTCTATCATCAGGTGGACGTCAAAGACGAGTTTGCTTTTGGGGCGCAGGGCCTCCACCACCAATGGGCCAATGGTGATATTGGGCACGAAATGGCCGTCCATCACATCGATATGCAGGTAGTCCACCCCGGCTTCCTCCACCAACCTTATCTGGTCTCCCAAACAGCTGAAATCGGCGGATAAAATTGAAGGTGCAAGTTTTATCATGGTCAGTATCTCCTCTCCCGGGCAATCAATTCTTCCAGAAACATCAAATAATGGGCATATCGTTCCCGGCTTATTGTCCCTTCCTCCACACCGCACTTTACCGCACAACCGGGTTCGGCGCGGTGAAGACACCCGTTAAACTTGCAGTTGTCGAGATAAGGCAAAAACTCGGGAAACATGTAAGCCAGGTGTCTTTTATCAATTTCGGGCAGGTAGAGGCTGCTGAACCCCGGGCTGTCTACCACCAGCGAACCCGGTTCAAGTTCCAGCAGTTCGGCATAACGGGTGGTATGACGGCCCCGTCCTATCTTCTCGCTGACTTTGCCGGTTTTCAGCCGGAAATCCGGATGGATAGCATTTAACAGTGACGATTTGCCCGAACCCGACGGTCCGGCAAACACAGTAATGAGGCCTTTAAGGCGCCGGCGGAGGTCTTCCACGCCAATACCATGCACCGCGCTGGTTACCAGAACGGTATACCCGGCATTCCGATAACTGCCCGTCAATTCTGCCACGGTTTTCTCGTCCACCAGGTCCATCTTATTAAAACATATCACCGGAACCAACCCGGCCGCCTCCGCCTGAATCAGCATCCTGTCCAGAAGCTCGGTTTGAGGGTCCGGGTCGGCACAGGCAAACGTTATAATCACCTGGTCGACATTGGCCACCGGGGGCCTGTCCAGCACGGTGGCGCGGGGCAATACCTCTTCGATAACCCCGGTTCCCTTTCCTGTTTCCCTGACCTTCACCCGGTCCCCGGCCAGGACATTTTGCCCGGTTAACCTGAATTTACCCCGCAGGCGGCATTCCCAAATCTCGTTGTCTGCCTTTACATAATAAAACCCACTGTAGGCCCTCACCACGATGCCCTGCAGCATAAAGACCTCCTAACTGACCAACCGTTCCTCGACAGGCATATCCATATTATCGATAAAGACCCGGATCTTGCCGCTGTTGTAATAAGTCACCAGCCGGGTGAACTTTTCTCCCGGGTTGTGTTCAGCCTCATACGCGGTCCTCTCTCCGGTTACATCCTGGACAACTATTTTAACCTTATGAGTAAGCCCGTCGTTCGGGATTTCAATCTTTACCGCGGCAGTTTTGGCCACCGGGCCCGGTCCTTTGCTGAGCACTACCCTGACCTCATCCCCTTCCTGGAGCTGGGTCTCAGGTGGCGGCTCCTGTCGTACCACAGTACCGAAGACATACTCCGTACTCTCTTCCTGGGTAATGTCGGAACTCAGTTTTAGCTTCGCTTTTTCCAGTTCAGCCCTGGCCGCCTCCAGAGACATCCCCACCACGTTCGGCACGGTCACAGGCCTGGGTTGTTTACCCTTGCTGACCCACAGCTTGACCGTACTTCCGACCACCGCCGTGGTGTTCGCCTCCGGGACTTGCCGGGTAACGGCCCCCGCGGGGACTTCCTCGCTGAATTCCTCGGCTGCCACAGATACCTGAAAGTTAAGGTTTTCTAAGTCTATCCTGGCGGCCTCCAGTTCTTTTTTCACCACATCGGGAACCGTCTCGAGTCCCGGACCCGAGCTTACTATCAACGTCACTTTGTGGTTTTCTTTAACTTTGCTCAGCGGAGCCGGACGCTGGCTGATAACATATTTCTCCTTGACTTTCGGGTCGTTCCTCAACTCCACATCATAGCTAAGATTCTTGGACTCCAGGATGTCCTTGGCATCTTCCACGTGCTTGTTTCTAACGTCAGGAACCATTACTTCAGGAACATTGAGAAAAGAGTTCAACCCGTAAGCGGCTCCCGCCAACAGCCCGAGAACAACGGTAACAATCAGCAATTTGGCCATCGGCCTCATTTTTCTTTTTTTCTTCCTGTAAGCGGGCAGCTCGTCGTCGTTTCTTTTCTCTTTAGTGATTATAACCGGTCCGTTGAGCACACGGGTGGCAAATTCGTCGGCGTCCATGAACCTGGTATCGCCCGGACCGTTTTCCGCTGCCAGCCTGTGCAAATCCCTGGCCATGTCGCCGGCAGTCCTGTAGCGCATGGTGGCGTCCTTTTCCATGGCCCGTAAAATTATCCTCTCCAGTTCCGGCGACACCTGGGGGTTCAGCCTGCCGGGGGGTACGGGTTCATCTTTGATGTGTTTCAGTGCCACGGCTATAGGTGTTTCCCCTTCAAACGGCACCCGTCCGGTAACCATTTCATAAAGAACGACACCCACGGAATAGATATCCGATTTTGCTCCCATCGTTCCCCCCTTGGCCTGTTCAGGGGAAAAATAGTGCACTGAACCCACTATGGTTTCCGAATTGGTTACTGTGACGGAACTCATCATCTGGGCGATCCCGAAATCGGTGACTTTCACCCTCCCGGCGTCTGTAACCAGAATATTATGAGGTTTAATATCCCTGTGAATGATGCCGTTCTCATGAGCATGCTGCAGACCTTCACAAATCTGCCGGGCGATATCCGCAGCCTGGGTTACAGGCAGTTTCACCTGCTCTTTAATAATCTGTTTTAAGTTCCGGCCTTCAACATATTCCATGACAATGTAATGAGTTTCGCCTTCCTGCCCCACATCATATACACTTACAATGTTGGGATGGGAAAGCTTGGCAACAGCCTGGGCCTCCTTCCGGAAACGGGCAACAAACTCTTCATCGCTGGTGTATTCCGGGCGGAGCATTTTAACGGTCACCAGGCGGTGCAGCAGGTTATCCGCAGCCTTGTAAACAAGGGCCATCCCCCCGCCGCCCAGTTGGGATATGATTTCATACCTGTTACCCAGCAACTTTCCGATCAAAGGTTTCACCTCTTCTGTCCTATTACCGTTTTGATGATTTCCCTCGCCAACGGCGCGGCCTCCGCACCACCGGCGCCGCCGTTTTCTATAATCACTGCCACCGCCACTTGCGGGTCATCGGCAGGACCAAATCCTATGAACCACGCATGGGTTTTCCCGTGAGGATTCTCAGCCGAGCCTGTTTTCCCCGCTACCTGTATGCCCGGAATTGCGGCGGATCTTCCCGTCCCGTTGGCCACTGCCGCCACCATCAGCTGCCGGAGGATATCGGCAGTCTTTTCATCAATAGTATGCCACAAAACCCTGGGTTGGAAAGCCCTGATTAAAGATCCGTCGGGACGCCTGATTTCGTCGACCAGGGAAGGAGCCATAACTTTGCCCTTGTTGGCCACCGCCGCAGCCACCAGAGCCATGTTGAGCGGCGTAACCATGACCCTGCCCTGTCCGATGGCGCTTTCCCCCAGTTCGAGTTTTGACAGCTGTTCGGGGACAGGTATCCTGCTGTTCTCAGTAAAAATATCAAAAGGTATGTTTTGGCCTATTCCAAAATTGTGGGCCATTTGCACAAAATTCCGGGCGCCCTGTTCAATACCCAAAGTAGCAAAAACGTAATTACTGGAACGGGCAAACGCCTGGGAAAGATTTAACCTGCCCCGGGCCTGCCTGTCTTCGATTCGCCTTCCCTCAATCACCACATACCCCGGGGCATCAAAATACCTGTCCGCCGTTTCCGGGTTCCTGGCCAGGATTCCGGCCGCGGTTACTACCTTTATGGTTGATCCCGGAGGGTACAGGCCCTGGGTAGCTCTATTGAGCAGCGGGCTGTCCGGGTCGTTTTTTAACTTGTCCCAAGCGGGCTCAATACGTTCCGGGTTGAACCCCGGCCTGCTCACCATGGTCAGTACCCGCCCGGTAGAAGGCTCAATGGCTACAACTGCGCCCTTGCGGTCCCCTAACAGGCGGTAGGCTAACTCCTGTAATCCGGTATCCAGGCTTAAGATAATATCATTTCCCCGCCTGCCGGTATCAATCCTTCTGATGGCCCAAAAATCTTCGCCGGTCAAACCGCTCTCCAGTCCAAGCAGAGCCTGGTTATAGGAGGCTTCCAATCCCCAGCGGCCGTATTTCCCTGAAAGGTAGCCGGTGACATTTCCCGTTATTTCACCGTAAGGGTAAACCCTGCGTTTTTCCCCGTCCGCCACAACAGTTTGGGCCAATACTTTGCCGTGGCCGTCCAAAATACGTCCCCTGATAACCGTTTTTTCCAGCAACTGCAACCGCCTGTTGCGGGGGTGATTTAACAAAAATGAGCCCTGAAAAATCTGAATGTACGTAAGGTATAGGATAACCACGGAAAAAGCGGCGAAGATCAAACCGGCAATCCTGACAAGGTTCCTGTTCATATTATGCTCCGTCCTCGGCAGATATCTTTGTCAGCAGCCCCAGCAGAATGTAACTGGAAACAAGGGAACTGCCCCCGTAGCTGACAAAAGGAAGCGTAATCCCTGTTAAAGGGAGCAATTTAATTACTCCTCCCACAATTACCAGGGTTTGAATGGCCAGCAGGGAGGTCAGTCCCGCAGCCAGCAGCGTCCCGAATCCGGTTTTGGCCGTGAGCGCAATCCTAAAGCCCCGGTGGATGACCAGGCAGTAAATTAGAATCAGGGCTGCCGCGCCCAACAAGCCTGTTTCTTCACACCAGGCGGAAAAAACAAAATCGGTGTGGGCAGCCGGAATCAATGAGGGCTGACCCAAGCCGAGGCCGGTGCCGTATATTCCCCCGGAACCAATGGCAAAGAGTGACTGGACTATCTGATACCCTTTACCGTCAATATCAATCCACGGATTCAGCCAGATTGCCACTCTCACCCGGACATGGGCAAAAAGCAAATAGCCGAGGAGACCCCCAAGGGAAAAAAGCAAAGCTCCCGTGAATATGTACGGCCATCTCCCGGTAGATATATAAATCATGGCCAGAAATGTTCCAAAGTAGATGAGGGCCGTTCCTAAGTCTTTCTGAAATACCAGGAGCACCAGGGAAAGGCCCCACATAACCAGCAGCGGCCCCGTATACTGAAGGCTCGGAACGGGAATACCCAGGATATTCCTGGTTCCTTCCGCCAGAATTTCCTTTTTTTCTTCCAGGTAACCGGCCAAAAAAATGACCAGAATTATTTTCACCAGCTCTGAAGGTTGGAATCTGACAATACCCAGTTCAATCCAGCTGCGTGCTCCTCCGGCTTCGACACCGAACAGGATCGTCGCCAGGAGAAGAAACAGCCCTGCAAATATATAAATATATTTGTAGTCTTCAAGGCTTTTATAGTTGTTCAATCCCTTAACCGTTAACAAAAAAGCCGCCAGTCCCACAAACAACCAGATAAACTGCCGTTCGGCGAACTCCGGAGACAGTCTTAAAATCATCAATAGACCGGCCACATTTAACATGGATGTCAGCGGAAAAAGCAAGAGGTCGCCTTCTACACCCCATTTTTCCAACAGAAGGTGGGTAAGCAGCATGGCCAGAGTTACCGCCAGGCTCAGGAATGCCGGCTGCCGGATATCTTTTATGATGCCGGCCTCAAAAAGACTGAACAGCCCCAGCCATAAGAAAAGAAATATATAAATAAATAAAGAACGTTCCGTCCCCCGGATTTCTGAAGGCATTGCCCATCAATCCCCATGTGCAAACTAAACGGAGACCGCGTCCGTTTTATTCAACCTGGTACAGGATCACTGTAATATTATCGTCTCCGCCCCGTTCCAGGGCCCGTTCAATCATTTGCTGCGCTTTTTCCCCCAGGGACTCCTTTTCTGCCGCCATTTTCTTCATTTCTTCCAGGTCCACAAGATTGGACAGCCCGTCAGTACATAGAATGACAATATCGCCTTTTTTAACGGGTTCAACATTAACATCTGCTTCCACGGTCGGAGAAGTCCCGATGGCCCTGGTTAAAATATTTCTGTGGGGGTAATTGGCGGCTTCCTGCTGGGTCAGCCCTCCGTTCCTGAGCAGTTCATTGACCAGTGAATGGTCGCTGGTCAAAAGCTTGATCCGATCCCCCCGTACCAGGTAAGCCCTGGAATCGCCCACATGGGCCACGAAAATCTTGTCTCCTTTGGGCAGTACTGCGGTTAGAGTAGTCCCCATTCCATGAAATTTCTCCCCTTCATCCCGGCTGTAACCAAATACTGTCGCATTAGCATGGTCAAAGGCCTTCCTTAAAGCTTCGGACGGGTCATCATTAAGGACCTGAGGATTTTTCCGCAGGTAAGCGGCCAGGGCATCAAGGGCCAGTTTGCTGGCCGTCTCACCTGCCTTGTGTCCTCCCATACCGTCAGCTACGGCGAGAAGCTGTATATCATCACAGACACAACTGTTATCCTCGTTAATCTTTCTGACCAACCCGATATGGGACAACTTACTCCACTTCATACTCCCACCTCACGAATTTAAAGGTTACTCCCGCGATCCTTATTGCGTCTCCGTGTGAAAGAGGTACCGGCTCTTTTACTCGCACGCCATTAATATATGTTCCATTTATGCTGTGCAAATCCTCCAAAAAAAATTTTCCCTGCTTAAAAATAATTTGCATGTGGTCATGAGACACAAACGCATCAGTCAGTTTAATATGGTTGTGCCGGCCCCGGCCAAGCCGGGTTTCCGCACCCAGTTTAATTATCTCTCCGGGCCTTACCGACGGGTCGTTGCTTTCCGTTACCACCAGTTCTGCCCCGCAAACGGCCTGCTGTCCGGCCGGACGGGGCCCGCCCCTGGCAGAAACCCGGCGGAGGTCGGTCAAAATAAAATAAAACACTCGCAAAATAAAAAAATATAAAATTGCCAAAAGACCGAATTTCAAAACCAGAAGGACAACCCGCATAAAACTTTTACACCACCTTGAATTCCAGGACAGTTGTCCCCATCCTGATCAGGTCGCCTTCCGCCAGCTTCTTCCTAACTACTCTGACGCCGTTGACAAAAGTCCCGTTTGTGCTCCCCAAATCGGTGATATAATAACTCCCTCCGATATAATCAATCGATGCGTGAACCCGCGATACATTCTTGTCATCGAGGCAGATGTCATTTGTCCGCCTCCTGCCTACAAGCACCCCGCGGATACCCAGCGGGAACTTGGCCCCTTCTTTTCCTCCCAGCTTCTGCACCAACATCGCTTTGGGAGCAGGAACCGCCAACGGTAATCTGGTCAGGGTGTCCTGGGCCAACCCGGCAGCGTCAGGGTTATGAAAACGTTCTCTGTCCGCAATAAGCGTAAATTCCGCGGGAGAAGGTTCCGGGCCTCTGTCTCCCGCCGCTTCTTGACCGTCGCTCTCCCCCGGCAGTTCTTCGGAAAAAGAGCTTTCCACCGAGATGGCGCCCAGATGCAGTTTCTCATCCAGCTCAAAAGCAACCCTGATTTCTCCCACCGTCTCATAACCTTTGTCTCCGGCCTTTTGCCGGAGGAATTCCTGCAGTTCCGCGGACAGCGTCTGCTGAACAGAATCAATGGTTTTCCAGTCTTCATTTCCCAGAAAAACCGTATATTGATTGGGAACATAAACCTTTGCCACACTAACTGTTTTTCTGTCCCGCATTTCTCTCAGTAAAAGCTTGGCAATTTCCGCGGGTTGAACATGTTCGGCAAACTTGCTTTTAAAAAAACCTTCAATATACTTTTCCGATAATTTCTCCAGCCTGGTGAAAAAACCCATCCTGGCCTACCTCCGTCCTGACATAACCTGCTCCCGGGCGGCCCTGCGGCGGAGCTGCCCGCAGGCCGCATCAATGTCGGCTCCCATTTCTTTACGCACAGTCGCCGGTACTCCCATTCTGTCAAGAGTATCTTTAAAAGAGCGAACCCTGGCCGGCCGGGAACGCCGGAAATCCCTTTCCCTGACATGATTCAGGGGAATAAGGTTTACATGACACAACATCCCCTTCAGCAGCCTGCCGAGCTCTATGGCATTCTCCCGGGAATCATTCAAATTATCAATAAGCGCGTATTCAAACGTAACCCGCCGTTTTGTCATTGATATATATTCCCTGCACGCCTCTATCAGTACTTTGACGGGGTATTTTTTGTTGATGGGCATGATCCGGTCCCTGATTTCATCATTTGGCGCATGTAAGGACACGGAAAGGGTAATCTGCAGTTTTTCCCGGGCTAACTGTTTAATGCCGGGCACAACCCCACATGTAGAAACCGTGATGTGCCTGGATCCGATATTCAACCCGTGAGGAGATGTAACCAGGGAAATAAATTTAAGAACCTGGGACAGGTTTTCCATGGGTTCTCCCGAACCCATGATTACTACACTCCCGATTTTTTGTCCGGTGTCAGCCGCAATCCCCATCACCTGGGCATACATTTCTCCTGCCGTGAGGTTCCTGACCAGACCCCCGATAGTGGAGGCACAAAAACGGCAACCCATCCGGCACCCCGCCTGGCTGGAAATACAGACACTGTTCCCATAATCATGGGGAAGAAACACGCTCTCGACAGCATCCCCGTCAGTAAGGTTGAAAAGGTATTTTACTGTCCCGTCCGAGGCCTGCTGCCTGGCAGATATCGCCAACAGACCGACGGAACTCACAGCTTGCAGTTTTTCCCGCAGCCCCAGGGGCAAATCAGTCATTCCCGCAAAGTCGGATACGCCTTTTTGGTGAACCCATTTAAAGATCTGTTTGGCCCGGTATCTCGGTTCACCCAGGCGGTCAACCAATTGTTCTGTTTCCTCCAGGCTTAAATCCATCAGGTTGATTTGTTCCAAAGTTATCACCGGCAATTCACTTTTTTCTCAGGCGGCTTATAAAAAACCCGTCGGTACCGTGGAGATGTGGCAGGAACTGGACAAAACCCCTGCTTAACGTCCGGGTTCCCGGAATTGTGGAAAGGGAAGCCGGCAGGTATCCGGCCAGGCTCTCCAGCTGAAAATCGCCGTGGTGGTTTAAGAACTCGTTAATGACATCAATATTCTCCTCATGGGTAACCGTGCAGGTACTGTAAACCAAAACCCCCCCCGGTTTCAGGCACTTTGCCGCACTGCCGAGAATCTTCACCTGAAGGTCATGCAGGGCGGTGATTTGCTCGGGTTTTTTTCTCCATCTGACTTCGGGCCTGCGCCTGAGCACCCCCAGACCCGAACACGGAGCATCAACAAGGATGTAATCGGCGCTCCCGGAAAAATTTTTATCCAGTTCAGCCGCATCCAAAACAACAGGTTCGATTATTTCCACCCCCAGCCTGGCGGCATTCTCTTCAATAAGACTCATCTTATGGGGATGGATATCTGCGCTGATAATGCGCCCCCTATTGTTCATCAGCTGAGCCAGGTGAGTTGATTTCCCTCCCGGGGCGCTGCAGGCGTCAATTACAAAACTCCCGGGCTCCGGGCTTAAGGCATGCCCCACCAGGGTAGAACTCTCATCCTGCACCATAAACAGGCCGGACCTGTGGGCAGCCAGGCTCCCCACAGATTTAAATCCCTCCAGCGCCAGGGTTTCGGGCGCAAACCTCCCTTCCACAGACTGGACGCCCTCCCGGGCTAAAACCTGTTTCAACTCGTCCCTGGTAATTTTCAGGGTGTTTGTTCTTACAGTATTCGGCGGAATTTCATTATTGGCCCGGCATAATTTTTCCGCCTCCTCCGGGCCAAACTCCTCCACCCACCTTTTGACAATCCATTCCGGATGCGAGTATTTAACAGAAATGCCCTTGACCGGGTCCCGGGTAATATCGGGGAATTCCAGTTGTTCCCGGTTTCTGGCCACGTTGCGTAAAACACCGTTTACCAGTTTGACGGTTCCGGCGTGCCCATAGTTCCGGGCCAGATTGACCGATTCGTTGCAGGCCGCGGAATCAGGTACTTTTTCCAGGTATATAATCTGGTAAACTCCCAGCCTCAGGATGTTCCTAATCCAGGGGGGCAATCCGGCCAGCGGCTTTTTCAGGAATTTGTCCAGCACCCAGTCAATGGCGCCCAGATTTCGCAGTGTCCCGTATACAAGTTCCGTGACAAACCCGCGGTCAAGTTTCTCCGGCCGGTACTTTTCCAGAACCCTGTGCAGGGCAATATTCGAATAAGCCTCCTCCTGATCGACGGCGTACAGGGCTTCCAGGGCCATGCCGCGGGCAGATTTTTTTTGCAACCTAATCGTCCCTTCTTCCGAATACACCGGCCAAAACCAGCAACCGCAGCAGCTGCAGGATACCCATCAAGGCGGCGGCGACATAGGTTAGGGCGGCGGCATCCAGCACTTTTTTGGCTCCGCCGGCCTCCACCGGAGAAATGTAACCTCCCGCCTGCAGGCTGGCCAGGGCACGGCGGCTGGCATTAAACTCCACAGGCAGAGTAACCAGCTGGAAAAGAACTACCGCCGTGAAAGCCCATATACCGGCATATATCATCCATTCAGTCCTGAGCAAAAGACCGATCAGGAACAGGGGGAACGCCAGGGTTGACCCGAACTGGGCCAGGGGGACAAAAGAAGCCCTTATATTCAGGGGAAGATAACCCTGATGATGCTGCATGGCGTGCCCTGTTTCGTGAGCCGCTACTCCGAGAGAAGCCAGCGACACTCCATTGTATACCTCAGGACTTAATCTGAGGGCCTTTTTTCTGGGGTCATAGTGGTCTGACAAGTGGCCCCCTGTAAGTTCAACACTGACATCATAGATGCCGGCGTCTTCCAGCAGCCTTCTGGCCACCTGGGCCCCGGTCATGCCCGCATAAGCCCGTACCTGCAAATACCGGGAAAAAGTGCTCTGTACCTTAAACTGGGCATACATTGCCAAAATCAGGCCGGGTATCAGTATTAAAATCGTCGAATCAAACAAAGGTATCATCCAATTACCCCCTTCCTAACCTGAAACCTTTCTCAATACAATGACCGTGCATGAAATCTTCCGCCCCCATCCTCCGGCTGCCCTGGAGCTGAACCTCCATGACCACCAGGCAGCTGTCTGCGGCAGCCACCGCAAAACCCGCTCCCGGCACACGTCCCAGTATCTCTCCCGGCTGCTTGCCTGCCAGGTCCGCAACGGGTGCCGTAATACTTTCCGCTGTACAAGGCCGGGCCCGCCAAATCTTTAAAATCCTGTCTCCCAACAATGTATATGCTCCGGGCCACGGGTTAAGTCCCCTGACCAGGTTTGAGATTTCCAGGGCGCTTTTTGTCCAGTCAATTTCTCCAACCTGTTTGGTTAAAAGGGGGGCGTAAGTGGCCAGCCGGTGGTCCTGCGGAACCTTTTCGGCCCGGCCCGCAGATATCTCTTCTATTGCTTTTACCAGTAATTGTGCCCCCAATTCCGCCAGTTTATCATGGACCGTGCCGGTCGTATCCTCCGGTAAAATCGGAACTTTTGCCGTGAGAATGATATCCCCCGTATCCAGCCCTTCGTCCATCTGCATGATGGTAACCCCCGTTTCCGGTTCCCCGTTGATCACCGCCCAGTGGATAGGCGCAGGCCCCCGGTATTTCGGCAGCAGGGAGGCATGAACATTTATACACCCGTAGTCCGGAAGCTCCAGAATCTCCCGGGAAAGAATTTGCCCGAAGGCAACCACTGCTATCAGCTGGGGAGACAACTGTCTCAATGTTTCAATAAACTCAGCGCTTTTTACCCTTTCCGGCTGGTAAACGTTCAGGCCGGCCTCCAGGGCGGCCACCTTGACAGGAGACGGAGTTAATTTGTGTCCCCTGCCTTTGGGCCTGTCAGGCTGGGTTACCACCCCGGCAATTTCATGACCGGAAGCACATAGAGCCTGCAAAGAAGGGACGGCAAAATCCGGCGTCCCCATGAAAACAATCCGCATTTTAATAACCTCACTTGATCTTGGTTAAATTCCGGGCTTTATCAACAAAGAGTATGCCGTCCAAATGGTCAACTTCGTGCTGAAAAGCCCGGGCCAGCAGTCCTTCGGCATCATATTGAACTTCCCGGCCTTCCCTGTTCAGTCCTTTTATTACCACCCGGCGGGCCCGCTGGACCTCACCCCTGACCGACGGGATACTGAGGCACCCCTCGACATCGGTGTCCAACCCTTCTTTCCGGACGATTTCGGGGTTAATTAATTCAATCAGTCCTTCGCCGATATCCACAATTATGACCCTTTTGGAGACCCCCACCTGGGGCGCTGCCAAACCTACTCCCTGGGCATCTCTCATGGTGTCGGCCATATTGTCCAGTAATTTGATAATATTGGGGTTTATCTTGGGAACAGGCCGGGCCTTCTCGCGAAGCACCGGGTCGCCTATCTCCAATATACGGTATATTGCCATTAAGTTTCCTCCTTGATTAGTGATAGCCCCTAGGCACTGTCACTGCTTTGTGCTACATCAGATTTACGGGATCCACATCTATACTGATACCCAAATCCGCAAAAAAACTGTCACTTTCCGCTTTTCTGACTGTTTCCCCGACAATCCGGCGGGTTAGGGCGCCCGGTCTTCCCCGGACGCAAATCTGCCACCTGTACCTGCTTCGCAGTTTGCTGACAGGTGCGGGGGCCGGTCCCAGCAAAGGCTGGTTGACGCCGAGGCTGTATCCTGACAGCGCCTGGCGGAGGTTCGCAGCCAGCAACTCAGCTCCCCGGATAACACTATTTTCCTCCAATCCATGCACAACTATGCGCACCAGCGAGGTGTACGGCGGATACCCAAGGGCTTCCCTGGTTTTCATTTCTTCCCGGTAAAAGGCGGTATAGTTGTGGGCCCGCGCATTAACAATGCTGTAATGCTCGGGATTATAAGTCTGTAATATCACTTCTCCCGGAGCAGTTCCCCGGCCCGCTCTGCCTGCCACCTGGGTTATCAGCTGAAATGTCCGCTCAGCCGCCCTGAAATCCGGCAGGTTCAGGGCGGTATCGGCGGTAATTATCCCTACCAGCGTCACCCCCGGGAAATCTAGCCCTTTGGCGATCATTTGGGTCCCCACCAGGATGTCAACCTTCCCCTCTCTGAAATCGTCGAGGATCTTTTCATGGGAACCCTTGCGGGAAGTGGTATCCATATCCATACGGGCAACCCTGGCCCCCGGGAACCACCTGAAAACTTCTTCCTCCACCTTTTGGGTGCCTATGCCAAAATGCCTGATACTTCCGCTGCCGCATGCAGGGCAGATATCCGGCGATTTTCGGCGGAAATCGCAGTAGTGACATCTCAACATGTTCTCACCGGAATGGAAGGTAAGGGTGATGCTGCACTTGGGGCATTTCATCACCAGGCCGCATTCGCGGCAGACCACAAAAGTTGAATACCCCCGGCGGTTTAAAAAAAGAATGGCCTGCTGGCCGCGTGCCAGGACATTCCTGATTTTGGCGATAAGCTGCCGGCTGAATATGCTCTTGTGGCCGGACCGCATCTCCTCCCGTAAATCGACCACACTGACTTCCGGCAGAGGCTGTCCGGTGACCCGGTCCTCAAGGCTTAGCAGCCGGTATTTGCCCGCGACCCCCCTGGCGTATGATTCCAGTGACGGAGTTGCGCTGCCCAGTACCACCACACTCTTGGTCAGCCGTGCCCGCGCAATGGCCACATCGCGGGCATGGTATTTTGGATTATCTTCCTGTTTATAAGAGGTCTCGTGTTCCTCGTCAATAATGATCAGGCCCGGGTCTGCAAACGGGGCAAAAACCGCTGACCTGGCCCCTACAACAACTTTTACCCGGCCTGTTTTGACCTCCCTCCACTCGTCATACCTTTCGCCGGCAGACAGCCTGCTGTGAAGCACTGCCACCAGATCGCCGAAACGCCCTTTGAACCGTTCCACCATCTGCGGGGTCAGGGAAATTTCCGGCACCAGCACAATGGCCTGCCTCCCCTGGTCAAGACAATGAGCAATGGCCTGTAAATATATCTCCGTTTTCCCACTCCCGGTCACCCCGTGGAGGAGAAATACATCCGGTCTGCCTTGATCAATGGCAAGTAAAATCTCTCGTAAACAGGAGGACTGCTTGGGGGTCAGGTTTAACGGCTCAGTTGCAGTGAATGACCTGAAGGCATACGGGTCTCTTCTGATCCGGGTCTGTTTAGGCGCCAGGTACCCCTTTTTGACCAATTCCCGGACCGTGGCCGGAGTTGTGCCGGCCTGCCTGGCAAGTTCCTGCAAGGTCAAAGCCCCTTTTTCCCTAACTGTTTTTAAAACCGCAGCCTGCTTGGGAGCCGTTGCCTCCAGGGATGTGATCAGCCGGTTCAATTCTTCCTTTGCCAGGGCAGTATCAAGTTTTTGGACAATACGCGGCCGCACTTTGGCCTTCATTTCACCCAAAATCTCCACAAGACCCAATCCGGCCAGTTTTTTCAGGGTTTCCCCGGTTTTCCTTGTCCCGAACAGGCTGTTCAGTTCTTTATACGATGTTTTACCGTACTTTACAATATAACTGTATATATCTTTCTCCGGGATATTAAGTGCACCCGGACTTTCAGCCCCCGCCGGTATCGGTTCCGCCAAAGCGACAACATACCGGCGGGCTACCGTCCTGGCTCCTGCGGGCATGACAGAGTGAACCGCATCAATTTTGGGACACATATAACGTTCTGACATCCAGAGGGCCAGGGCAAGCAAATCGGGATTGAGTAAAGTATCCTGTTCGACAATGTCAATGATATCCCTGATATCTTTTTCCGGTATTTCCGGCGCGTCACAGAATCCGAGGATATATCCTTCTACGGTCCTGCGGCCGAAAGGAACAACGACCCTCATACCCACTGTCAAACGTCCGGCTAACACCTGCGGGACCCGGTAATGAAAAATTCTGTCCAGTTTCCTCGCCGTGACGTCCACAATTACTTCCGCGTAGGGCTTTACAGCCATAATTCCTCCCAAAACGGGTAATTCACCATAATATATAATTATATCAGAAATAAATAGTTAGAAAAAGAGCCTGTCCTGGGTAGATGCTGTCAAGATTTTTTGGGTAATTTCTCCTTCAATGTTTGGTTTATCGTATTGC
>DYZU01000194.1 GCA_022735835.1 Thermincola sp.
GTAAGGGATATTAATAGCGCCCGGCACGTGGCCCTTGGCGTAATCTTCCGGTTTGCGGATACTGAGGATGAAATATCCGGGGTCTTTACCCACCACGGCTTTTTCGTAAACTTCTTCTGCCGAGATGGTTGGCGCTTTATTGGCAGAGAGATATTTTTCGGTCTGGGCCAGGATGATGTCTTCAGGAGTTTGCTTACCGGTGTTGATTTCCGGCAGGTTGTTGATGGGTTGTGCTTCGTTAACCGTAGTTTCCACCGGATAGTCCGCTGCTTTTTCGAAGGGTTTCTGGTTTAAAACGTCTTTGTTTGAAGTCCAGCCCATCATGCCGAACTTCATGGCATAGGCGTCATATCCAAGCTGGTTCAGGAACATGGTTACCTGGCTGGCGGTATGACCCGTATAACAGATCACCACTATCTTTTTATCTTTAGGCAGTTTGGCCAGGTTTTCTGCTTCATAAATCTTTGCGTAAGGGATATTAATAGCGCCCGGCACGTGGCCCTTGGCGTAATCTTCCGGTTTGCGGATACTGAGGATGAAATATCCGGGGTCTTTACCCACCACGGCTTTTTCGTAAACTTCCTGTGCCGAGATGGTTGGCGCTTTGCCGGCAGATAAATAAGCATTCGTAGCCGCAATAAGCTGAGCTGATTCTGACGCTGCTGACTGCTTCTGGTCGTTGGAAGCCGTTTTGTTATCTGACACCGGCTTCAGACCGGAGTCCTTGCTTCCGCTGCACCCGGCCAGCGCAAATACCAGGCTCAGGGCGATTAGCAGCGCTACTGCAGACAGTAATGGTTTTCTCTGGAGCATTGAAATACCTCCTCAAAAAATTTTTATTAGAGCCGGGATAAAAGCAAAAACCATTTTATTATTAACATAAATACTGAATTAGTTGCTGCATTCACATTATCAGACATATTAAGTCCCAGCTGCTTTTTACACCAGGCTAATTCGACAACAATATACATATTCCTTCAATACTAAGCAAAGTTTGAATTTTCAAAAAATAATAAAAATAGCGCCCCAATAAAAAAATACCGCTATCTTGTGCGGTATTCATTCCAATGTGGGATTTTTAACCATGTTGATAAAGTTTAATATTAATTTCAGTTGTTCTTCTTCCAGAGTACAAATGGAGCCAATCACCGCCTGGACCTTGGGGTCCTGCAGCATGGTACGCAGGGTCGGACTGATTCCTGCCATGATCCCTTCCACATCCTGCTGGTCCATGATAAGATAACAAACAGATACGTTAAGGACTTCAGCCAGCCTATTGAGTGTCTTTAAGGAGGCGTTTACCTTGCCTAGTTCCAGTTGGGCGATGAGACCCGGTGATACCTTGGCTTTTGCGGCCAAGTCCTTTTGGGACAGGTTCTTTAGTTTTCTGATATACTGGAGTTTGGCAGGTAAACTGCTGCCCTTCTGGCTGTTCACAAGCATGCTTACCGGAACCTTAAAAAAACTGGCCAATTCTTTGATGGTTTCCACCGAGGGGCATACGGTATTCCGCTCAATTTCACTAAGGTAAGTAAATGAAAGGCCGGTGAGCTCGCCCATTTCTTTCAGAGTCAAGTTGCGTTCTTCCCGCAAGGCCCTAAGCTTATCGCCGAGGCTGACTGTTCCTGGAAGATCGGTATTTGATTTTTTAGGTGATTTCGTTGCCATATCATCACATCAGTTCTGAATTATAATCATATTCAAATTATAATAATACGATACGGAAATTTCAATTATTACAAGTGTATTTTCTGAAACTTTTTTAGTTTGCCAAACAATTATTCCTATATTTAATACTTAGTATGGCAGGAAAAAACAGAATTGCGACGAAAATATAATACAGGGATTTCCCTTTTATAAATTAATAGGTAACAGCAGCCTGGGTTTAGAAACAAAAACGCGCCAAGCTCTTATGCATACCCCCTTAGCTGAGAAAATAACGGCGGGCCCAGGCTTGCGTACCTATTCTTGTATTTAACATAAAATTAACAAAGTGATAACACGAAAGTAAAGATTATATGATATAGTAAAGTCGGCGTTTTGTTTGCCGGCTTTTTTCGACGTGCGGAAGCGATGGGAGGGTTATGTGATGCCTACTAAAATTAAAGTAAGTAATCTCGAACTTTATTACGGGGAGTTTCATGCCCTGAAAGACATCAATATGGATATCCAGGCCAACAAGGTGACAGCGCTGATTGGGCCTTCGGGGTGTGGGAAATCCACCTTCCTGCGCACTTTAAACAGGATGAACGACCTTATTGATAACGTGAAAATTGAAGGGGAAGTCATTCTTGACGGGGAGAATATTCTAAATCCGGAACTTGATGTGGTCCATCTGAGGAAAAGGGTCGGCATGGTCTTTCAGAGGCCCAACCCGTTCCCCATGACTGTATATGATAACGTTGCTTACGGGCCCCGGATTCATGGAATGAAAGATAAAAAAAAGCTTGATGAAATCGTGGAAAAGAGTTTAAAAGCGGCGGCGCTTTGGGACGAGGTGCAGGACAGGCTGAAAAAACCGGCCCTGGGTTTGTCCGGCGGCCAGCAGCAAAGGCTCTGCATTGCCCGGCTGCTGGCAGTGGAACCCGAAGTTCTGCTCATGGATGAACCGTCTTCCGCATTGGATCCTATTTCTACGCTAAAGATTGAAGAGTTGATGGAGGAACTCAAGGAAAAATACACAATTATTATAGTCACTCATAATATGCAGCAGGCCGCCAGGGTATCTGACTACACGGCATTTTTCCTGACGGGCGAGATGGTTGAATTTGGCACTACCGAAACCATTTTTACCAGGCCGTCCGATAAAAGAACAGAGGATTATATTACCGGCCGTTTCGGTTAAAGGTATTGGCTTAGGAGTGAATTTAGTTTAAACTATCTATATAATAAAATAATGTCAATATTATAATTGATATTAGGCATTATTGGAAGGAGTGAATTTGATGAGTTCTACCCGTCACGCTTTTGACCGGGCCCTGGAAGAACTCCAGCAGGAAATCCTCAGAATGGGCAGCCTGGTAGAACAGGCCATTTATAAAGCAGTTCACTCTCTGGCCGTCCAGGATGTAAACATGGCGGAAGAGGTTATCAAAGGTGACAGAGTAATTGACCAGATGGAGCTGGATATAGAGGACAAATGCCTGAAACTTATTGCCACACAACAGCCGATTGCCGGGGATTTGAGGAAAATCAGCACCGGTTTTAAAATTATTACGGACTTGGAACGCATGGCCGACCATTCGGTGGACATCGCCAGGATTACACGGCGCCTGGCCGGACAACCTTTAATCAAACCGCTGGTTGACATCCCCCGGATGGCGGCCCTGGCCCAGCAGATGGTTAAAGACGGGCTCGATGCGTACGTGAATGGCGATGTTGAGTTAGCCAAAACGCTTAAGGCCAAGGATGACGAAGTGGACCACATTTACGCCCAGATATTCAGGGAGCTCCTGACTTACATGATGGAGGATCCCAGGACCATAACCCAGGCGACCTACCTTCTTTTTGTGGGAAGGTACATTGAGCGCATAGCCGACCATGCTACGAATATTGCCGAACGGGTAATCTACCTGGTCACCGGCGAGCGGCCTGATCTCAATGATTGAGGCGTTGTTTATCACCTTTTCGCCGGCCGGCAACAATGTTTAACCCGGACGCGGATATAACGGTATCCGCGTTTTCATTTTTGCAGGAGATATGGTAACTTATGTAGAATAGCATTTATGTGCAGCCTTTTCGGGGGAGAAAGGACTTAAATGAAAGTATCAAAAAACGAGGCGGAAATCAGGGTCAGGGTAAGGAGAAAGCCGCGCGGAATTTTGCAAAAGATACTGCTGGCTACCATAGGCATATATATATTTTTTTTGGCTTATGAATTTGTCAGCGATATGGTCATAGCCCGCCTGGCCGGAGTCGAACAGATTCGGCAGGGGGTAATCCAAACCAGTGTCAAGGCTTCAGGGGTCATTGTCAGAAATGAAAGAGTTGTCCCGGCGCCCCGCACCGGAAGACTGAAAGTGCTGGTCCCTGAAGGTCAACGGGTCAGGGTTGGCGAAACTGTTGCCAAAGTGGTTGTCCCGTCACTGGACAGCAAGACCGGGGAAACCCTTTTTAATATAACGGCTCCCCAAGCAGGTATAGTCAGTTACTACCTGGACGGGCTGGAAGAGTTATATTCACCGAAGAATTTAAAGGAATTAGATTTAAACAAAGTAGAAACAATAAAAAGCGAACCGCGGCAGGTTTTGCCCGGCAGTGAGGTGGAAGAGGGCCGGCCTGTCCTCAAAATCATAAACAACCTGGAACCAATCCATATCATTGCAGAAATAGCCGATGGCCAAAAGCTTTCCGAGAAAAGTGAAAAGAAAGCCTTTCTCTTGTCGTTTGGCTCCGCGGAGGGTAAAACCAGCGCGGCTCACCTGCTGGCAAGAAATTTCCGCGGGAAGGCAAACCAGATCTTGTTGCGTCTGGCCGATTATAACGAGAGCCTGGCAACTCCGCGCAGATTTGATTTTGATCTTATTACCGAGCGTTTTGCCGGCTATGTTGTGCCGGCTAAGGCCATTGTCCGTAAGGAAGGCAAAGACGGGATATACATTGTTTATAAAGAAAGGGTCCGGTGGAAAAAAGTTGATATTTCCGGCATGGCCGAGGAAAAAGTTGTTATTTCCGGCGTTACCCCGGACATAAAAGTAATCCTTAACCCCGAATATGTTAAAGAGGGGTATCCTATTAAGATTCCGTGATAGGGAATCGGTCAGTGGTAAGTGGGGAGTGGAGAGTGAATACCCCGCTGGCTGCCGGCCATGCGAAGGTAGGGGCTGGATTTGGGCAATATTTCCGATAACATCAAGGAAGTTTTAGAGCAGGTAAAAACAGCGGCCGCGCAAGCAAACCGCGACCCCTCGGAGATAAAGATTGTTGCTGTGACCAAAACGGTGCCTGTGGAAAGGATAAGAGAGGCGGTTGACGCGGGCCTCACGGTCCTTGGGGAGAACAGGGTTCAGGAACTCACCGCCAAATATCCTCTAGTGGAAGGGGTGGAGTGGCATTTGATAGGCCATCTCCAGTCCAATAAAGTTAAATACA
>DYZU01000195.1 GCA_022735835.1 Thermincola sp.
CCTTTACTGCCGCAAGTAACAACTTTGAGCTGGCCATTGCGGTAGCCGTGGCGGTTTTTGGCATAGAATCCGGCCAGGCTTTTGCGGCGGTTATCGGCCCGCTGATTGAAGTGCCGGTTATGATCGGATTGGTTAATGTGGCCCTTGCCTGGGGCAGGAGATACTTTACCAAAGAAGGCGAAGTAATAGTTTAAATGCGATTGAGACTACGGATTAAACGGGGGTCTGCCAATGCGCGTGGTCATTTCAGGTGAGGCTGCCAAATATATCAGGGATAAGGGTGGCCAGGTGGTAATTTTCCGGGGCAGCTTAACGGGATGCTGCGCCGGGAAGGTGCCCAGTCCGATGATAGAAGTCGGGCAGCCCCGGAGGCCGTTGGAAAACTACGACATTATTAACCATGAATCCGGAATTACTGTTTATATGGATAAAGATTTGGCTCCATTCAATGGCACAGGGGAAATAACCCTCAGCAAAAATCTTTGGTGGCAACTCCTTTCTTTTAACTATCGGGAGGACCAAATATAAATACACAGCTTTTAGAGGTACAAAAGACCGAGTTGCGGGACAGGTAGTGGAGGAGAGTTTAAATGCTGACGAAAATAGCTGTTATTTCCGATATTCACGCTAATATTGAAGCATTGAGGGCTGTTTTAAATGATATTGAGAAGCAAAATATTGAACAGATTTACTGTGCCGGAGACTTGGTGGGTTATGCACCCTTTCCCAACGAAGTGATTGATTTGCTCCGGAGAAGACGGATACCCACTGTTATGGGCAACTATGATGACGGAGTAGGGCATATGCGGTTTATCTGTGGGTGCGATTATAAGGATGAGAAAGCACGGGCTCTTGGCGAACAATCTATCATGTGGACCAAGGAACATACTACGGAAGCAAACAAAGAGTTTTTAAGAAGTTTGCCGGCGGAAATAAGATTTAATGTAGGTGATAAAAAAGTTCTTCTGGTACATGGGAGTCTGCATAGACTGAATGAATATATTTATGAGGATACACCTGCCGACTACATGTTGGAACTTGTTGAAAAAGGAAATACTGATATACTTGTTTGCGGTCATACCCATAAACCATTTCATAAGATAATTTATGGTAAACACATAATTAACGCCGGGAGTGTAGGCAAGCCGAAACACGGTGACCCAAGGGCCACTTATGTTATTATCTCATTTGGAGACAAGGTGGAAGTTGAAATCAGAAAGTTGGAATATGATTTTGAGGCTGCGGCAAAGTCAATAGAACGCTCGGATTTGCCTGATGAATTCGCCGAAATGATCCGGCGAGGAGCCGATTAAATCTGTTATTTAAAATCTTCCTGGTTATCATTATTGGTGATGAGGTTATAAGGGAGTTCTATGACCAATTTGGGCAAATCAATGTTATAATAATTGTAGTCGTGAATAAGTAACATTTTGCAACCATTCTAACAGGGATGAAAAAAGCGGTAGACTCTGATGTGCTTTATATTTAATGATTTGAGGAGGTATTATTTATGACAGAAGAAAAAAAGACTGTGGAAAGAGAGAAAAAGGTTATAACAAGCTGGATGTGGACGTTGTAAGAAAGAGAGGCTATGAGAACTACTTCAAATACGGTTGTATGTATGCAGCCGCCTCGGCTCTGCTGCAGACCCTGATAGAAACATCAGGCTCACCCTGGGAGACCATTCCCATGGATATGTTC
>DYZU01000023.1 GCA_022735835.1 Thermincola sp.
ACTACATCATGTAGCAATCCTGCCGCAATGGTTACCACGTCCAGCTCAAGACCGGCCAGGATAAATGCCACCTGCAGGGGGTGATTGATAAAAGGTTCCCCCGAGCAGCGCTGCTGGCCTTCGTGGGCCTTGGAGGCAAATTCGTATGCCTTTCCGAGAAGCTCTGTATCCACATCAGGGGTATATTTTTGAATTTCTGCGACCAGCTGCCGGAACTTCACAAGAGCACCTTCCCTTAATGATGAAGTAGAAAAAACATTAATTATATATTATATCACAGTTTATCCGCCGATGGGGAGGAAACCTTTCCTGCGGATGCTGCCAAATATTTTTGGGGATAAATTGGCCTGTTAATCAAACTGAGCAGTTCTTCCGCCGTGGCCCGGAAAAAATAATCCTGAAATTCCTTAAATGCCCGCTGTTCTTCCAGTCCTTCCAGGTATCTCAAAGAATTTTCCAGGTCAACTTTGCCTCCCGGTACCGGCAGGAGAAAAATTTGCCTCTCTCTGCCCATTGATTCTCTTTGAATAAGTTCCAGTTCCTCCAGTATTCCCAAACCTGCCGAAACAAGATGGGGCCTGGCGTACCGCACTCCGGCAGCCCGCAAAATCTTGGCAATTTCGTCATTGGATGACGTAACGGGGTTTGATTCTTTCGATAATTCTTTTAGCACAGCATACAGCTTGGCCAGGGTTTCCCGATCCGGTGCGGAAGATTCCAGAATAAACTGGTTGATGGCTGCATCGCGCCGGCCGCATACAAGGTGGATTTGGGCTGTTTCCCCGTCCCGGCCGCATCTCCCGCACTGCTGGTTAAATTCAGTAAAGTTAAAGTTCAGGTGAAACACTACAATATGCTTCACATCCGGGATGTCAATCCCTTCACCGAAGGCCGACGTGGAAATAACAGTGGTTACGTCACCGTTGCGGAACATCTGTTCAATGATGTTCCTGTGCTGGCTGCTGAGACCGGCATGATAGAAAATAATCCGGTCAGCCATGTGCGGCGCCGCTTCCCTCAGCATGGCCCCAAGTTCCACGGTCTGGAGTCGGCTGTTCACATAGACAATGGTTTTGGCGCCCGTGCTGACCACCTGTTTCAGGTAGCCGTTTTTGTCAGGCCAGTCTCTTTTGTCAACCAGTTGAAGATTGGTTCTCACATGTGAGTCAATAACAATTTTCTCAATTTTGAGGGTATCAATGATTTCATCCGCCACTCGGTCACCGGCGGTGGCGGTAACGGCCAGGACCGTCGGATTGCCAAGAGAGCGGGCAAGTTCTCCCAGTTGTTTGTATATCGGACGGTGGGCATGGGAAGACATCCCGATATGATGGCTTTCATCTACCACCAGGAACCCAATTTTTTTGGCCAGGCGCTGCAACTTTTTCAGGTGATGAAAGACAAATTCGGGAGTAGTTAAAAGGATGTCAATATCCTCATTTTCCAGGGCTTCAAACAGCATAGCCCGCTCCAGGGCAGAAATTGAACCGTTACCCTTATACACCCTCAATCCCAGGCGCTCCAGGCGGGTCGACATGTTCTCAAACTGGTCGTTGACTAACGCCCTCAGCGGGTACAGAATTACCGTCAATTCCCGGTGCCGCAAAGCTTTAAACGCACCCGTGGCCTGGAAGACGGCTGATTTGCCGCGACCGGTGCCAAAGATGGCCAGGGTGTTGTACCCCTGCGCAAGCAGGTCCAGGGCCTCCAGTTGTTTCTCCCGGTAGGGGTTATCCCCCAGGATAACCTCCCTTATCTTCTCCCTTAATTCATCATCAGGCAGGCAGGCCAATTCTTCCCGCAGTTTGGCCATCCTCTGTTTATATTCTGCCCGGCTCTCCTCCCTGACCTTCTGAATAACTATGTTTACACCGTAATTCCTATCCC
>DYZU01000196.1 GCA_022735835.1 Thermincola sp.
AACCCCTTGAAAGGCCGTTGTCATTTGATGATACAACCATTACCTGGACTGGTTTCCCATAAACATAGGTGGCTACGCTGTCCATTCCTAAAGTGGCCCAGCCGGTGGTAAATTTTACCTTTTCGCCTGTCTTTTCCTCCCAGTATTTAGCAAACGAAGGGAGTATATTGTTAAACCAAATCGGGGTTCCTATACATGTATAGGCCAATACTATTTCCCTATCATAAACTCCTTCCGGGAGAGGGTCGGGATAATCTCCTACCGTGGTAGAACCTACCCCATTCAGGACCACAGTCTCAATTCCCAGTTGGAAAACTTCTGCAGTTGCGACAGCACTCCCCTTATACATATTTAGATAGACTACAAGGCTAACGAAAGTCAGTAATATAACCGAGGCAAACAAAGCTATTCTTTTAAGTTTCAAAGCTATTCCCCCTTTAAGTAGGGTCAAAACCTTCTGTTAAAAGGCCTTGGCATTGTAACCCAGGGTACAGTGGCATAACCCGTGATCCGGCATATATCCGCCATGGGTATGGCAGTAAGTGCACGCCCGGCTGAAGTCACCGGCTGTCGGTGGGGCACTGTCATGAGCGCCGGGGTCCCTGTGGCAGTAAAGGCACTTGGCCATATGGAAATTGTCCAGGGTTCCGGCATGACAGCTCTGGCAGTAAGTCAGGATGGCCGCGTTTTTGGATGTGTCGTATTTATCGGCTACAGTCATGCTGGGTACATTAAGTCCGGTCTGCCCGTTAAGATTTTCCCTCAAATGATAAGCGTTTTGCGAGCCATGCACGTCATGGCAGTCAGCACATGACAGGGCCGAATTCCCCCGGACATACGGAGCCTTGATAGTGGTGCCGGCGTCATCAGTACCGGCTAAGCCCCCGTGGTAGTCCCCGGCATAACTGGCCAAGATATTTCGGGTAGCGCCCATAACGACTCCGGCAGGTGGAGCATTGTCGTGACACTTGTTACAATAGGTGGGGAAGTCACTCGATTTTACAATCTGAATTGTCCCTTCAGTGCTTAAATGCTGTGTCTTAAGCAAATCCCAGGAAGAAGTGGTATAATTCCAAAGATATAGAAAAACATCGTAACCTGTGGTAGGCTCACCGTAACCGACCCAGTATATGCCAATGGTTTGTGGGAGGGGCTTTGTTCCGTTAGGAACGAATTTATACATCTGGTAGTTATACTGCCCATCTGCCGTCACCAGATTGGTGGTCCAGCGGCTGCTGTCATTGGCGGCAATAGCGGACTTCTGGGAGGAATCGGCCGGTGTTCCTGGTACAGAAGGAGTTGGCGCAATTGCCCCACCGCTTGACCAAGCGTCTGAACCCGCTGAGTTGATGGTATATATACCGGTTCCAACCAGTGTATTGACCATCACGTAGACATAGTTTGTGTTGAGTGAATAGTGTTTTTCAGGAACGAAGGTTTTTTCAGGAACGGGTTGAGTCCCATCCTTCTCCCGGGTGATTAATCTGTTGCTTGTGTGTTCCTGTATGGCCGCTTTTGCATCAGGAATTGCTGCTGGTTTTGGGTCATTTTCCCTGCCAAAGCCAACAAGGTTTTTCAACAAATCGGTAAACCTGTCCCCCAAAGATTTCACGAAGTTCATGAACCTAGTCCACCAGGGATTCTTGAACGGGACAACCTTTCCGTCCACCAGTTTATACTCCCTGGTCAGCCACTTGGCGCGGTATTCTTTATGAGCCGGATCATCAGGGTATTTCTCCGTGTCTGGATAGGGATAACTGCTCATTGCATGAAAAGGCAAGGGTTCAACCGGTACTTTAACTTTCGGGTCAGGCTTGGCCGTCCCAGTTTGTTTGTAATAGAAGTCCGCCATCAGTACGGGGGTCCGCTCAAGGCCTTTGTCCAGAGACGGGTTATCAAATTTGACCAGGACTTCGTCCCCATGCTGCATAATCACAAACATGTCGTCGGTTTTTGTCAGAAGCGGCCTGACATCACCGTATTTTGTGAATTTCCCGTAGAATATTAAATCACTTTTTCCAGCTTTTACATCATCTTGTGCCAGGAC
>DYZU01000197.1 GCA_022735835.1 Thermincola sp.
AGGGAATCCCACCCCCTTCAGGGGGTCGGGAGGATGTCAATCCGCCTTTCTCCGCTTCATCGCCTGGAACTGGGCCGAATGTTTGCCCAGTTGGACTAAAAATATAGAGGAAGGCTGCCCAGCAGGATGGCGGTGCCATCTTGTGCAGCACGTAAATAGGTGGTACACTTATTTGCGTGGAGGTGACTAAGGGTGGAATATCAAAATATTACTCTCTCTCTTCCCAAGGAAGTGCTTCGCCGGGTAAAGCATCTCGCCATTGAAGAGCAGACCTCTGTGTCTGGGCTATTGACCAGGCTTCTTGAAGATCTAGTACGGCGGGACGAAGCGTTTGGCCGAGCGCGGCAACGTCATCTGGCGCTACTGGATAAGGGCCTTGATCTTGGTACCAACGGGAGAATAGGTTGGCGGAGAGAAGACCTCCATGACCGGTAGTTCTGGATTTCAATTTGTAGACACCAACATCCTTGTGTATGCGCACGACGTCTCTGCGGGTGACAAACACGAACGGGCGAAGAAACTGATTGTGGATCTATGGCATTCCGGTAAAGGCTGCCTTAGTATTCAGGTGCTTCAAGAGTTTTACGTAACCGTCAGACAAAGAATACCCAGGCCCGTCTCGGCGGAGACTGCATCTCAGATTATTGTCAGCCTTGCCGAATGGCGTCTGCATACCCCCGAGGTTCACGATCTTTTGGACGCCATTGGAATTCATCAGCAATACAGAATTTCATTCTGGGATGCTTTGATCATATGTAGTGCTACGAAACTCGACTGTGCAATCGTCTGGACGGAAGACCTTAGCTCCGGTAGGGACTACGAAGGTGTAAAGGCTCTCAATCCGTTTGTTAATGACTCCTCAAGGATATAACTCCTTCTGCCTGGCGGGCTTTGGGCACACTGGCCGAGGCGCTGAACGAACCCGCATCCGGTTGATCCCGATAGCAATGAGTACGCTTGCCTGCTTCCCATTGACATCAAGAGAAGCGGAAAGTTAAAATAGTACTTAATGAAGCGTACCAATGAGTACGTCTTAATTGTACAGAAATGAAGGTGTGATCGGTGCGAACGACAAAATCAAAGAAAAGTTCGGAGGAAAAGGAGTTTAGCGGAGCGACCAAAACCAGGTGGATTTTGAAGCTGAATCCCAAAGGCCAGGCCACCATACCCGTCGAGGTGCGCCGGATGCTGGGTGCCGACAGCGAGTGCCGGGAGTTGGAGTTGCGGGCG
>DYZU01000198.1 GCA_022735835.1 Thermincola sp.
TGGAAAAGATTTTTGAATTGGAGGGTGACGATATCGCGGCAGTGATTGTGGAGCCTGTTCCCGGAAACATGGGCGTCGTGCCGCCGCTGCCGGGGTACCTGGAAGGTCTGCGTGACATTACCCGCAAGTACGGCGCCCTGCTGATCTTTGACGAAGTCATGACCGGATTCCGGGTGGCTTACGGCGGGGCCCAGGTCCGTTTTAACATAGAACCGGACCTGACATGCCTTGGCAAGATTATCGGCGGCGGACTTCCCGTGGGAGCCTATGGCGGCAAGAAAGAAATTATGCAAAAGATAGCTCCTGCCGGTCCTATTTACCAGGCCGGAACCCTCTCGGGCAACCCCCTGGCCATGACGGCAGGGATTAAGACTCTCGAGAACCTGAAAAAGCCGGGGGTATACGAAGAACTGGAAAACAGATCAGCCAAACTGGCCCAAGGCCTGGCCGATGCCGCCAACAGGGCCGGCGTCGGCGTGACTTTTAACAGGGTGGGTTCCATGGTCTGTACTTTTTTCACCACTGAAAAGGTTACCGATTACGCCAGTGCATGTACGTCAGATACAGGTAAGTTCGGAATATTCTTCAGGTCAATGCTGGAACAGGGCATTTACCTGGCTCCGTCCCAGTTTGAAGCTGCCTTCGTCTCCCTGGCCCACACGGATGAGGATATCGAGCGGACAGTGGAGGCAGCCTACCACGCTTTTTCTGCCACCCTTTAAAAATTTATTCTCATTATGTAAACCTTGTTTAAAAATAGAGGAAATTTGTTGTTTTTTGACGAATAAACAAATATTTAAAAAGGGTGAGGTTTATTGCTGAACAGGAAGAATGTTATAACTGTTCTTTTGGCAGTGGCATTTGTGGCCGTGGTCTATTTGGCCACGACGAACCGTTCCCAGCACGGGGACCGGGCGAAATGGATTAAGGACCACCCGGCGGTAGTGGCCAGGCATGCCGATCTTGACAAGTTCTGTCTTGACTGTCATCGCAAAAAATTTAATCATACCAGGGACAACTTCTGCAATGCCTGCCACAGAGAGAGCAACGTCAAATTAATAGAATAAATAAGCCATACAAGAATAAATAAGCCACATGGAAATTTGCACGGAGAGGATAACAGATAATGCCTGACGCATATGAAACGTTTCTTCAGGATTTGCGGAGAAGAAAAGGGCTGGATTTGACAGGCTACAAGCGTCCTCAAATGGAGAGACGGATCAACAGCCTCATGCGGAGTTTGAAGATAACGGATTACAACACTTACCTTGACGTATTGGACCGGGAGGTTCAGCACTGGCGGAAATTTGTGGACACACTGACCATTAATGTGTCCGAATTTTACCGCAACCCCGCCCAGTGGGAGACTCTGGAAAACAGGATTTTACCGGAACTCATCGCCAAATCCGATTCGTTAAAACTCTGGAGCGCCGGCTGTTCCACCGGCGAAGAGCCTTACACCCTGGCCATGATTTTAATCAACCGTTTTCCCCACGTCAGCTTTTCTTTGCTGGCCACCGATATAGATGATGAGGTGCTAAACAGGGCCGAGGTGGGGGTATATAATGAAAAGGCTGTGGCCAACCTGCCTAAATCCTATCTTACCAAGTTTTTTACGAACCGTGATGATACATATGTGATAGCGGATGACGTCAAAAAGAGAGTAAAATTCATGAAGCACAACCTGTTACGGGATGTTTTTGACAGGAATTATGACCTGATCCTTTGCCGGAACGTGGTCATCTATTTTACCGAGGAGAGTAAGTCGGAATTATACCGTAAGTTTTATGCCGCCCTGAAACCGGGGGGGATTCTGTTTACCGGCAGTACGGAACAGATTTTCCAGGCCCGGGAAATAGGGTACACGCTGGTATCGTCTTTCTTTTATAAAAGAGTGGAGTAAAGAGGCTGTCCCAAAAGTCAATTTTATGCTTTAGATAAACAGCAGGGAAAGGACCGGGTATATTCCTTCAGGGCGGCAACAA
>DYZU01000199.1 GCA_022735835.1 Thermincola sp.
GCTGTCCCAAAAGTCAATTTTATGCTTTAGATAAACAGCAGGGAAAGGGCCAGGTATATCCCTTCAGGGCGCCAACAACTCAGCCAGCAAACCACCCCCGCTTATGCGTTCGTGGGCTGGCTGACGCCAGACTCGCCCTTGCGGAACACACCCGGCCCTTTCCCTGCATTGTACGCAAAAACTTATCTTTGACTTTTGGGACAGCTTCTTGTAATTTTCGCTGTGCAAATCTCATCTACTTTTCCGGCGGCATTAGCAGAACCGGAAGCCACTTTTTACTCGGTGTTTACCGGAGCTGCAATGTCACCGTTTAAGCCGCCGATCGGTATACCCATGATATCTTCGGCCGATTTGCTCCGCGCCGCGCGGGCAATAGCCTCATCCAGGGCTTTGCCCCCGGGATCTCCGGTCTGCTGAAGCAGGTCGGCGGCTCCCGTTATCCCTGCCATATAAGTTTCGTTTTTCTGGCTTCCTTTGTGTTTATCGGCGGCAGGCGCTCTGCGGACCACAGGCATCCTCCTTTCAAGATAATTTATTTTTGTTTAACTCTATGTTTACCATATTGGCTTAAATTAAACAGGTCAAACGTTTCCGAGTCCAATGCCGAGGTTTTCCGATGACATTATCAAAGCTGTTAAAGCCCAAAGTAACTCATTGACTTCCCCGAAAAAACTGGAATAACCATAAAAAACTTTTATTTTCTGTCAATTTCTGATAACATAATAAAAAAATGTCCGGTTTACTTCAGGTAAAACGTTGCAGGAGGAACATGTATGTGGGCACAGTTTTGGTCTTCATATGGTGAGACAATATTAGGGTTATACTCTGTGTCTACAACCATCCTGGTGATTGTAGTCAGTTTTCTGATCTTCATGGAAAAGAAGAACCCTTATAAAACAATAGCTTGGCTGGCCGTGCTGAACGTCTTCCCCATCCTGGGTTTTCTGATCTACCTGGTATTCGGCCAGAACCTGCGCAAACGGAAGCTGATCAGGTCCAAGTATATCAACGAAATCCAGCACCTCCAGGGTATTATCGACCGGCAGATAGACTGTATCCAGCACATCCGGGATTTTGACCAGGAACCCCTAAAATCGAGAAAACAATTGATCAACCTGCTCTTGCACAATGCCAACGCGCCCTTTACCAGAAGCAATAAGGCCGAAGTTTTGACCGACGGCCAAAAGGCTTTTGCGAACATATTCGCGGAACTGGAAAAAGCCGAGCATCATATTCACCTGGAATACTATATCCTGCGTGATGACAGCATCGGCCGGAAGCTGAAAGATGTCCTCATCCGTAAAGCCAAAAGCGGGGTCAAGGTGCGGGTGATTTATGACGCGGTGGGAAGTTGGGCCCTGTCCAAAAAATATATCAAAGACTTGCGGGACAACGGAGTTGATATTCAACCCTTTCTCCCGGTGATGATGCCTTTTATCAACAACAAACTCAATTACCGCAATCACCGCAAAATAATTGTCATCGACGGCAGGGTAGGATTCATGGGCGGCCTCAACATAGGTGATGAATATCTGGGGTACCATCCCAGGCTGGGGAAATGGCGGGACACCCACCTCCAGCTGACAGGTACTTCCGTCCATTTCCTGCAGGTTATATTCCTGCTGGACTGGGATTTTGCCAGCGGAGAAAAGCTGGCCGACCAGTCCGATAAACATTACTTTCCGGAAATTAAAGGCTTCAACGGCAAACTGGTGCAAATAGCGGCCAGTGGTCCGGATTCAGACTGGGAAGCCGTGCGGCAGGCCTATTTCGCTTTAATAAATTCCGCTCAGAAATCAATCAAGATAACTACACCCTATCTCATCCCCGACGAAGCAATTTCCCTGGCCCTTAAAACGGCGGCTTTAAGCGGAGTCGACATCAAAATTATCCTCCCCGGCATACCTGACCACAAGATAGTTTTCTGGGCCTCTCAAAGCTATTTTGAAGAGTTAATGGAGGCAGGTATAGAAATTTACCTTTACCAGCCGGGCTTCATCCACGCCAAAATTATATCCGTAGACGGAGAAGTGGCCTCTCTGGGTTCGGCCAACCTTGACATGCGGAGTTTTCAGTTAAACTTCGAAGTTAATGCCATGCTATATGACAAAGAACTGGTGGACAAGCTTGACGCCGATTTTGCCCTGGACATGGCCCAATCGGTTAAAGTTGAGATGGCCGATTTGGCCTTGAGACCTCTCCCGCTCAGAATCCGCCAGTCCGCCGCCCGCCTGCTTTCTCCGATTCTGTAGTGACTGCCGGCCACCAGCCATTAATCACCCGCTATCCCCCTAAGGTTATATCCTGGGTTTCATACCATCTGAGAGCGTCGAAAAAGTGCTGGGGTTTAAAATCGGGCCAGTAGTCGTCAATAATATAAAAATCGGAATATATCGACTGTACGGGTAAAAACCCGCTTAGCCTTCTCCGCCCGCCCCACCGGATGATCAGGTCCACCCGTGACACATCGGAAGAGGCAATAAACTTTTGCAGTCCCCGCCCTTGGCCGGGGCTTTTTCCTTTCTGGGACAAACCGTATTTTAAATCCCACTGCCAGCCGTAATTCACCAGAAAATTAATTTTTATCAGTCCCTGGCCGAAAGTTACTCTTTTGGTATAAGGCACCAGCTCCGGGGGAAATGAAGGTGAATTAACATCTCCTATTACTCTAAGAGAGGCATCGTATCCGGCAAGTTTTTTTACTGATTCTACACAGGCTTTTTTGAAAGCCTCTTTTTGCCGGGCCGGTCTCTTGGTATTATCCTGGGTAAAACCGTAAAAAGTCAGTTCCTTAACCCCCAGAGCAAGGCAGAGGTGGTAGAGCTGAAGCCCGGGTTCAATTCCAAACTGATACCCGCTTTCTCTGGCCAACCCCTTCTCTTCAGCCCAACGGCGGTTCCCGTCAGGAATGATTCCTATATGGTTGGGGATTCGTCTGAATTGGGGTAAGTTCAACCTGCTATTCCTCTTTCCGAGCTTTTATTTATATTATTTGCACGATTGTACAAGTTATACAGCAGTGAAAGTTCCGGTCCCGGCCGGTTCTTCTGTCCGGAAATAAAAATCACCTCCCGCTCTTATGGCAGAAGGTGATTTATTCTTTTCTATTCATCGATTCTATTCCACTCCTTTGTTAGTGCATAAAAGTGGTCACTGTCCCCGGCGGCCAGGGTCTCATCAATCAACGCCATGACCGCTTCCCTGTAGACCTTTTTAAATTCTTCCCCGAACAGGTACCTCTGCTTCACTTCCCTGATAACATGTTCTACGGCGGCCAAGGCCTGAACATAAGGGTTCGGTTCACAGACCTCCAGGTGCCAGTAAGGTATTTTATTCCCTGGGAAGTCGATGTAAATGTAATACGTTTCCAGAGACTGAAGGGTCTTGAATATATCGTTTAAACCCCTGTACTCTTCTCCCCTGTAGGTCAGCCTGGTAAAGGATCCGTTACGGTTACTCCCTATTACCAGCAAGGGCTCCCCGGTAATATAAGCCAGGTCGTCCAGGAAAGTCCCCTTTTCCAGGATTTCTGTTTCATTGCACATCCGAAAAACAACTCCCAGGGTGACTGGGTCCCTGATCCCGTATGCCTTTAAATAATAAAGAAGGTCTTCAATTTTTTGGAGCGTTCGCGAATCCCTGTTCATCATTATCACCTCCTCCTGACAGTAAATGACCTCTACAGCACTATATAGAGCTGCTATCCGGTTACTCCAGTTATCGTATTTTTTGCAAAAAAATTTAGCTGGGAATACTGGCACTCTAAATTCTTAATCCTGATAAAGGTAAAAGGCGCCGGAAAGGCTTCAAACCCAGTGAAAGTGTTCCATCCGGAAACCCGGTAAACACCGGGTCCAACCGCGCGGCCGAGATTATCTACCTGCGGCCATATTGCCGAGTAAAATACTGACTGGCCCGGGGTCAAAACATCCTCTTCGACCGCGGGAAGAAAAACCCGGTCGGCAGACCACCTCCAGATTTCCCCAAACGGCCCGGCGACACTGAAATCATAGCGCTGTGATGTCGGATAGGTGAGTACTACCGGTCGGGGAGATATGTTTACTTTGAAAAGCCATATCCTGACCGGTTCACCCGTAGATAAAAATTTTTGTCGGTACCCAGGGTAGTCAAAAGACCTCTGGATTGAATAAATGCGATGCCCACAGGTTCTCCCCCTTATAATAATTTGTTTTATATACTATGCAGCAGGAGAGAAAGATGACATAAACACAAAAAACCACCCCGGGTCTTATCCCTGGAGTGGTTTTGTTCTAATGGCAAATGAAAAGCTCCAACGAACCTTTATCGATTTCCCACCTGTCTATGCCATCAACTTCCGCTTCCTGTCATCAACTTTCCACTTGGCTCCTTCATCTTCCAGATGTCCAGCTACTTAACTCCTGCAACAGGCTTCCCTTCACCCGCCATCCGCTTCATGTAACTCTGTACAAGTTACACGAACCGATGGTTCGATGTCGTTGGCCTTGTTACAGTAGTCTTTCCCTGAACCCTTTCCGATATAGTGAATTTTACTCCACCAGAACCATTGTTATGTTGCGACATTCTGCTTTTGTGTCCGGCTTTTCAGGCTTTCCATCTTAGGAATTCCTTGGAGCTTGTTTTAATTTTACTAAACCCGGAGGCACTCCGTCAAAGGCGATAAACGGCTAAAATAATACATTATCTCAATATATTTGTTATTCTCTCACTGTTTCTAAGTATCCCGATATTTTTAATAAAAATATAAAATAATGTATCAATACCCAAAAAATCTTGACAGCATCCCCATTTTACCTTCTGGCTTTTATTTAAGTAAAATTGTGGTACAATATAACTTAATACGAATATTGATTTAGAGGTGACGCGCTTGTTTTTTATAACTGTTTCCCGGCAAACCGGAAGTCTGGGTGATGAAATTACACAGTTACTTTCCAAGCGGCTCGGTCTTGACGTGATTACTCACGACTTTGTGATGACCAAATGGCTGCCTGAGGTGGCAACCGCTCATGACCTGCGTATGCTAGCGGAAAGTCCCGGCTATTACCTAAACAGGTGCAGTACGGGAATAAGTTTTGCCGAATATATAAGAGCAAGGCTGGAGGAAATTATTGAAAAACAATCGGTGATAATATTAGGTCTCGGCGCCCAGCTGATATTCTCCGCACATCCCAATGCCCTGCATGTGAGGATTATAGCCTCGCATGCCGTACGGATGGCCAGGGTTCTGCAGACCCACAGGCTGGAAAAACACGACGCCGAGAGGTTCCTCGAACTCAGCGACCGCAAGCACAGGCGGTATATAAATACTATCTACGGGAAAGACTGGTCAGATCCCGGTCTGTACCATATTACCCTGAACACCGACCACCTGGGTATCGAGGAATCCGTATCACTGTTGGCCTATATGGCGGAAATAAGAAAGGCGGCCATAGCCCAACCTGTTAAGCCGCAAGATATCGAACTAACCAAGCCGCGTTCCTTTAAGCATCAATCGGAAGAGGAATTTTCCAAAATCCTGGATATGTATAATATTAAATGGGAATATGAACCCAGGACATTCCCCATCGAATGGGATGCGGAAGGCAATATTACCAAAGCCTTCTCACCGGATTTTTACCTTCCGGACTTTGATACATATATTGAAATTACCACCATGGAGCAGAAATATGTTGCCGAAAAAAAGAAAAAGGTCCACCGGCTGAAAGAATTATATCCGGGGACCAATATAAATATTGTATTCAAGAACGATTTCTATTCACTGCTGAAGAGGTTTGGTCTGCGCGAAGGAGTTGAAGGCAAATGAATGATCCCGCCATAGGAAAAATAGTGTTCAGTGAAGATGATATCAGGCGCAGGGTAGCGGAACTGGGCCGGCAAATAAGTGAAGACTATAGAGATAAAAACCCGGTGGTCGTGAGCATACTCAAAGGGTCGTTGTACTTCGTGGCCGACTTGACCAGACAGCTCACCATTCCGCTGAATATAGATTTTCTTTCGATTGGGGTCTACCCCGGTGTAACAAGCGAGACGGGTATTGTCCGCATCACCAAGGACCTGGATATTTCCGTGACAGGGCGGCACGTCCTGATGGTGGAGGATGTCATCGGCACCGGCCTGACCCTGGGTTACATCTTGCAGCATCTACAGTCCGCCAGGCCTGCCAGTTTGAAAGTGTGCACACTGCTTGACAATCCATCGGACCGCCTCCTCAATATACCTGTAGATTATTGTGGATTTATACAGCCTGATGTTTTTGTGGTGGGTTATGGCCTGGATTATGAAGAGAAATACAGGAATCTTCCGTATATTGCGGAATTTGTTCCGTAATTATTATCTCTTTTTCACCATGGTACTTGTCTGCAGCATCTCTACAGCCGCCCCCATGAACCTGCCTATATTTTCCGTCGGGTCTTCCGTTTCAATACCAAGGGCTTCCGCCACAAGGTCTGTAAAGTCTTTCTGGCGTACCCTGGTCTGCATGGCGCAACCGGTGGCATTAAACTGGGAACCGCATCCCGCACAGTTTGTGATCAGGAAATCGGCGCCGGTCCCTTCAGCTTCACTGACCCTCTTTATGCCCGCATGTTGAACAGCAGGCAGTGAATCAAAGGCCGATACCAGCCCGCAACAGAGGGCGTTTTCCCGGTTGTGCGGCATTTCCACCAGCTCCACACCCGGAATTGCCTTAATGACACTGCGGGGTTCTTCGTAATGTCCGAACCAGCGGCCCACATGGCAGGAATCATGATAGGTTACTTTACAGTTCACAGGACGGTCAAATTTTAATTTGCCCTGGTTAATAAGTTCGCTCAGGAATACAGTGACATGGCGGAATTTAATATTGCATTCCATACCCAACTGCTGGGCGATAGCCGGATAGTTTTCAGAGAAGGTAGCAAAACAGCCCGGGCAGGAGAAGACCATGGTCTCAATGCCGGCTTCTTTAAACATCTCCAGGTTTTTCTTAACCAGTCCGGTGAAATCGTCCATGTAGCCCCCCAAAGCCAGGTACAGGCCACAGCAGGTTTCTCCTTCTCCGAAATGAACGAATTCTACCCCGATCTTGTTGAAAATCCGCGTGATATTCCTGGGCATATTAGGCATGACTATATTGGCCCAACACCCGGCCCAGTATGCAATCTTGCCCTTTTTAAGAGTGGGAACATCCAGCCACTTAAATTTCCGGTCGGCGGGAACACCCCAGAAATTGCCTGTCTTTAACACATTTTCTCTCACGCCGGCCAAACCCGTATTTTCAAGGCCATTAGCATGGAAACAGGGTCTGAGGGACATCCAGTTATGGGCGTTATGGGCCTGAATCTGGCAGACCTTATCGCATTTCGCACAGGTGGTGCAGGAAAATAAGGCCTTCGACACTTCTTCGTCCAACTGTATGTTCCCCTTGATATACTGGGTCAGCAGGTAGTATTTACCCCGCGGAGAATTGCTCTCCCAGGGAACGGCGTCAAAAACGGTACAGGTGTTCCGGCAATAACCGCAGAGTGCGCAGGCAAAAGTATCGTTGGTAATCTGTGGGCTCAACGGTGAGGCAAAGTCGTCACCCTGTACTTTGTTCATGAATTTACCGGCCAGGCCTATTAAACCTTTCCCGGCATTAGCCAGGGACATGGCTTTGCTGAGAGTTTTGGCAGGTGAATTTTTATCGAGAGAACTCGGAATTATTTTTCCGGGGTTTAAGATACCCTGCGGGTCAATCTTTTGTTTATACGCCCAAACCTCATTGACCAGGGTTTCACCTAAAACGTCTTTTGCTTTGTCAGCAAAATACAGTCCCAGGGTAAACACTCTGCCTCCCAGCTTTTCACCCATTTCAATGACAGTCAGGGAGTTGGCATAAGCCAGCGGGAAACCGGCTTTTCTCTCATCAGATAACATAAAGCCCAAAATCGATATTTTATCGTTATGAATCATGGTGCCTTCCAGGGCAAATTCACCTTTGTATTTCCTTTCCACTTCGGAAACAAATTCCGAAAGCCTGTCTATGGGAACTATAACTTCCGTGGCAATCAAGGTAGGGCCAAGCTTTTTAAAACGCATCGGGTAAAATCGTTCGTTCCATTCTTCCCTGGCCAGGGCTTCCCGCATTAATTCGCCATGGCAGGAAGCAATGATTCCTTGAAGGGCGCCTTCGACAGCTGTTCTTCTTGTCTTTGGATAAACAAAGAGCAGAAAATACCTGTCCTCCGGCAGCACAATGTGCTGGGATGCTTTCTGCTTTAACCTGATATAGGCGGGGGTAGACATAGTTACCGACCACAGGGGCACTGCCTGCTGTCTAATCATCCGCAGAGCTTCGGCAGCATCATTGAGTTTATCAAAAGCAGCCAAAACTACAACATCTTCGTCCTTTTCCTTTATTTTAACGGTTACCTTCGTTATGATTCCGGTAATCCCGCAAAGGCCGTTGACAAATTTAAGTTCTTCTCCCGCGTAAGACCTGGTAATTCCTTCGGTTGTGACAACGTCAACGGATACGATGTTTTCCCCGCAGAAACCATATTCAAAGCTCCCGTAACCGCTGCCCCCCTGGGCAACCCATCCGGCAACGGTAGCCGACGGTGTACTGGAAGGATATAACCTGAGATCAAACCCTTTAGCCTGCAGGTATTCCTGCAAGTCCCCCCAAACAACGCCCGGCTCCACCGTTACCGTTAAATTATGCTCATCAACCGCAATGATCCTGTTCATCCGTACAAAATCAAGGACAATCCCTCCCCGGGTCGGCAGCGCACCGCCAAATCCGCTCGTGCCGCTGCCCCGCGGAATCAACGGCCAACTGAATTCCCTGGCCAGATTGGTGGCGGCTGTTACCTCCTCTTCAGAAACCGGTTGGGCAACGGCATCGGGCATAGTATCAATAAGCTTCATCACCTGGGACGGCAAAACCCCCATGTCGTGGGAGTAAACCAACCGTTCCACTTTATTGAACCGTACGCGGTCTCCGAAAAGCTCTTCCAACTTCTTCTTTAAAGCCCCCGGCAACTCTTTTTGTCCCATAAAACTCCCTCCTTTTAATTTGTGACCACAAACACAAAAACAGAACGATTATTCGTTCGGTTTAATTATACCCTACCTGTCCACTGCTGTAATGAACCTAACTATTTATTTTTCCTTATATAAAAAGGACTAGCTTTAACTAGTCCTTTCGGTCTATTTTTAAATTAAAATTAACATACCGATGTATTAATGGATATCAGCAATGTAATAACCAAAGCCACTAACAACACGCTTACAAGGCCTCTGGTCATGGCATAAGAAACCAGTTTTGCCCGGTTAGAAACCCCCAGCTTTTCGAGAATGTTGTGCACATGGTTTTTTACTGTATTTACGCTGATTATAAGCTTTTTGGCAATCTGGCCATTTGTGTACCCTTGGGCCAGCAGTTCCAATATCTCCTGCTCCCTGGGCGTCAGCAGAATTTCTTTTTCCGGCTTCACCTGTAAAGAAGCAGAAAGCCTGTTCATCATATCGGGAATTAAACTGTCAGCTATCACCGGCCCGCCGGATTCCACTTTTTCCAGTATGGCAAACAGTTCGTCCTGCGGCGAATCCGTTGTCAAATATCCGTCAGCCTTGAGCGGCATCAGTTCAATAATTCTTTTGGCATTATAACTGCTTCCCAAAATAATCACCCGGCCGCCGCCCCTATTTGCCAGAAGGAGTAACTCTTGAATTTCATAATCCGGCAACTCCGCGTCAATGATGAACCATGTATTTTCTTCAAGGGCGCCGGCTTTTAACCGGCTTTCACTGAAGCAAACGCTTCCATTAATTTCCCGAAACCGGTTACTGCCTGATAATAAATGGCTCAAGGCCTGTCGTAAAAGCGTCTGCCGGCTGATTATATACAGGGCGGGTTTTATCATTATAATCCCCCCTAAGCCTTAAGGGCCAACCAAATGTTGTTGGCAGCCGCTTCAATAAATTCTTCCAGCGGATGTTCGATTAATCCGTCCAGTCTGAGTTCAATCATCCTCATAAGGGTACCTGAAATAATGGCTGAAGCAAGACACGGATTCATGGTTTTAATTTCGCCCGCTTCCATTCCCTGTTCGACCATTTCCCTCGTAGCTTGCAAACCTTCTTCGGAACATACGGTCAGGTTCCTCACCAGTATTTCCTTCGGTCGTCCGTAGAGCAGGTATTGGACCATGACCGGGTCCTGTTCAGTCCACCGGAACATTAAGCTTGTATAAGCCCGGATTTTTGCATAAGTTGATTTTTGCGTTCTGACCTGTTCATTAAAATTTGCGAGAAATTGCTGCACGGCAGTTTTATGAATTTCCCTGGCCAGTTCCTCCTTGCTGGAATAATGATGATATATAGCCCCCGTGCTAACTCCCGCCTCTTTTACAATGTCGGGAATACTGGTACTGTGGTATCCCTTTTCCACAAAAAGCTTTTGCGCAGCTTTGAAAATCATATCCTTCAGCTCTGTACCGGCGTGCCTCTTTTCTGCTCTAAAAACAATTTCCTTAGCCAAAACCATCCCCTCCACACCGACCGAACGTTCTTTCTTTTATTATAACACATTTCCCTTAAAGTTACCAAACGGAAAATTTTAACCAGAATATCAGAGCGGGTATGACCGTTTGCGGAGGGCTTCCATTGGGCGGCATCGTCAGGAATCTTGCTGTAAAGCGGAGAGCAGCAAACCGGGGAGTCCCCGCATGTCCGCAGACGGCGAAAGCCGCCGGGAAGTTTCGCTGGCAGTAATAGCGAAACGGGAGGCGGCCATCATATAAGGAATACCCGGTGAGCCGTCAAGTTCGGGGATACCGGCTTGCTGCCGGAGCTTAACAGCTTAGATGACTGGATGTCGCCCTGGGAAACCGGAGTAAACGGTCATACCCGCGGTGGCAATACGGTGAACTAAAAATTGAATCACTTCATGGTATGCATTTTCGTAAATCATTAAGGATATTTCTGATAAATTAGCCGAGTTGAGCCAGCCTTTTGGCCAGCATGGTATTGCGCCGCTGGATTTTGTTATTCGACACCGCTATGGCTACCGCCTTCTTTGAACCCACCAGGA
>DYZU01000200.1 GCA_022735835.1 Thermincola sp.
CGGGTTTTAATTCTCCCGAAGCACGGGAACAGAGATACAGGCAGAATCGCCTGCAGATAATTATGAACCTGGCCAGCGCTTTCGGGAGTATTGAAGACGCCGCCAGGTTCCTGGAATCCCTTACCCCGACAGGCAATATATTTCTCGGGTCTTTCGCCAAAAAACACAGTGACGGGGATCTGAAACAGACCCTGTTGGACTTATCCAATGCCGGCCTGGCAACAAAAAGAAGGTTTGCCTTCATTCTTACCGAGGAAGGCAAAGCCCTGCGTGATTTTATGAGGGACCATCAAAAAGAACTGGAAGCCCAGGTCAGAAAGTCGATCCGGCGGTACCAGGTTGTCCGCCACAACTACCGGACATACAGGAATACCGAACTAAAGTCCCGGAAAACCCTGTTAACTGACCACAAAAAGGTTATCGGTTGGTCTGAACAGGCCTGGCTGAGCGATATAGCCATCCCGGAAACGGTGGTTAACGCATCGGCCCGCAGTTACCTCGAAGGCCAACCCCATCTGACCATAGATAAAAAAGACATCCGGGTGTTTGGCAAAAAATCGTTTGCACCCATTGACACGTGCATTGCTATTGACTGCAGCGGAAGCATGGTGGGTGAAAAAATCAGGGCGGTTTCCTACCTGGCAGAACATTTCTTACTGACTTCCAAAGAAAAAGTCAGCATCGTGGCCTTTCAGGAACAGAACGCCCGGGTAGTCGTCCCCTTTACCAAGAGCTATCAAAAACTGCAGGAAGGCCTGCGGACCATCCAGCCCGAAGGACTTACCCCGTTAGCTAAGGGCATTGTTGAAAGCATCGAATTGATGAAGAAAAAAAGGGCCCGTAATCCACTGCTGGTTTTAATTACGGACGGTATCCCCAATTTCCCGCTCTGGACACTGGATGCCCAAAAAGATGCCCTGAAGGCCGCCGAGATGATAGCCGAAAACAAAATCCGGCTGGTGTGCATCGGTGTTATTCCCAATGAAACCTTCATGAAACAACTGGCTTCTGTCGGCAAAGGAAATCTTTATATCGTTGACGAACTGGATAAAAACAGCCTGGTTGATGTCGTTACCCGGGAATGGGAACAATACAAATACAGCAAATAGCTACTGTAACAGGCCGGGAAAACCCCGGCCACTGTTATCCACTTTTCTGTTGTCGCTGCCCATGGTATAATTTTTTCGCAGTGATAAGGAGGTGTACCCCTTGGAAAGTTACGAAAGGCACAAGCGTTTAACCCTCGAAAACTACCTTAGCGCATATTTCCGGAAGAACCAGGGGGTTCGTTTGGGTGAAACCACCGTGGTCAGCTGTAAAGTACACGGCAACGACCCCAAGACTCCGGGTGAAATACGCATTTACACCGACCAGGACGCCGGGCGTTACTATTTTAAAAACACCGAAGACAACCTGGTCCTCCACATGGACGTGTTTCATGAGCCTGCCAGCCTTGACCCGGTATATGTGGCCAGGCGGATATGGCAGGGAATTGAAACCTACTTCAATAAAGTCTATGATGAAAACCGTTCCCTGTATTCAAAAGATGACCTGCCCAAGCTCCTGAAAATCCTTACCCAGAAAATTATTCTCAGGACCTCGGGCGGCAATGGAAACGTTTTTGACCTGGCCAGCCGCAAAGTCGACCTGGTACCCGAGAAGGCCAGAAAACCTCAAACCCATGTCCACCTTCTCTTTTCTATCGAGCCCAAATACTACGACAGCATAATTTTTATTGCCGATGCCGTGGAACAGGCTATCATGAACCAGGGCTTTGAAATCAGGCGGGTCGATAAAATAGTGCACACCGAGAGAGAGCTGGAAACCAGGCCCGGGTTTGGAATGGGGATAGGCCTGCCGGGTTTTAATTCTCCCGAAGCACGGGAACAGAGGTACAGGCAAAATCGCCTGCAGATAATTATGAACCTGGCCAGTGCTTTCGGGAGTATTGAAGATGCCGCCAGGTTTTTGGAATCCCTTACTCCCACAGGCAATATATTTTTAGGGTCCTTCGCCAAAAAACACGGTGACGGGGACCTCAAGCAGACCCTGCTGGACTTGTCCAATGCTGACCTGGTGAAAAAAGGGCGGTTTGCCTTTATCCTCACCGAGGAAGGCAAGGCCCTGCGGGACTTTATGCGGGACCATCAAAAAGAACTGGAAGCCCAGGTCAGAAAGTCGATCCGGCGGTACCAGATTGTCCGTCATAATTACAAGACATACCGGAACACCGAACTAAAATCCCGGAAGGCCCAGATCACCGACCATAAAAAGGTAACCGGATGGTCCGAGCGAGCCTGGCTCAGCGATATCGCCATCCCGGAGACAGTTGTATCAGCTTCCGCCCGCAGTTATCTTGAAGGCCAGCCTCATGTGACCATTAAGAAAAAGGACATCAAGGTATTTGGCAAGAAGTCGTTTGCGCCCATTGACACATGTTTAGCCATTGACTGCAGCGGGAGCATGGTGGGGGAAAAAATCAGGGCTGTATCTTACTTAGCAGAGCACTTCCTGCTGACCTCCAAAGAAAAAGTGAGTGTCGTCATATTTCATGAGACCGGCGCGCGGGTAGTCGTCCCCTTTACCAAGAGCTATCAAAAACTGCAGGAAGGCCTGCGGACCATCCAGCCCGAAGGATTGACTCCGTTAGCAAAAGGTATTGTCGAAAGCATCGAAGTGATCAAGAAAAAAAGGGCCCGTAACCCGCTGCTGGTCTTAATCACTGACGGTATCCCCAATTACCCGCTGTGGACCACCGATGCCCAAAAAGATGCTTTGACAGCCGCCAGGATGATAGCTGAAAACAAGATCCGGCTGGTGTGCATCGGGGTTGTCCCGAATGAGAATTTCATGAAGGAACTGGCTTCTGTAGGACAGGGGAATCTTTATATCGTTGACGAACTGGATAAAAACAGCCTGTTGGATGTGGTCACGCGGGAATGGGAACAATATAAATACAGCAAATAACCCGAAATCCCTCCTGAACGCGGTGAAAGGAGGTGTGTCCCCTGGAAAGTTACGAAAGGCACAAGCGGTTTACCCTGGAGCATTACCTGAGCGCGTATTTCCGGAAAAACCAGGGGGTTCGTTTGGGTGAAACTACAGTGGTCAGCTGTAAAGTGCACGGCAACGACCCCAAAACTCCGGGAGAAATCCGCATTTATACCGACCAGGACGCAGGGCGTTACTATTTTAAAAACACGGAAGACAACCTGGTCCTGCACATGGACGTGTTTCACGAACCTGCCAGCCTCGACCCGGTATATGTGGCCAGGCGGGTATGGCAGGGAATAGAAATATACTTTAACAAGTTGCGGGAAGAAAATAATTTCGAATATTCCAAAGATGAAATAACGGCATTATTAAAGGATTTCACCCAAAAGATTGTTCTGCGGACTTCAGGCGGGAAAGGAAACGTTTTTGACCTGGCCAGCCGCCGGGTTAAGCTGATACCCGAGAAAGCCCGCAAGCCTGAAACTCATGTGCACCTTCTTTTTTGCCTCGAACCCCAATATTATGACAGTATTATATTTATTGCCGATGCCGTGGAACAGGCCATTATGAACCAGGGTTTTGAAATCAGGCGGGTCGATAAAATCGTCCACAGCGAAAAAGAAGCAGAAATCACGCCGGGGTTGGGTTTAGGCCTTGGCCTGCCGGGTTTTAATTCCCCCGAAGCCCAGGAGCAGAGATACAGGCAGAACCGTTTTCAGATAATCATGAACCTGGCCGGCGCTTTCGGGAGTGTGGAAGACGCCGCCGGGTTCCTGGAATCGCTGTCCACAGCGGGTAATATATTCCTCGGGTCTTTCGCCAAAAAACACGGTGACGGGGATTTGAAACAGACCCTGTTGGACTTATCCAATGCCGGCCTTGTGGTAAAGAGAAGGTTTGCCTTCATCCTCACCGAGGAAGGCAAGGCCCTGCATGAATTTATGCGAAACCATCAAAAAGAACTGGAAGCCCAGGTGAGAAAGTCGATCCGGCGCTACCAGATCGTCCGTCATAATTACAAGACATACCGGAATACCCGGTTAAAGTCCCGGAAATCACAGATAACGGACCATAAAAAGGTAACGGACTTGTCCGAACGGGCATGGCTTAGTGACATAGCCATCCCCGAGACGCTGGTGAACGCTTCGGCCCGCAGCTACCTGGAAGGCCGGCCTCACCTGACCATAGATAAAAAAGATATCAAGGTGTTTGGCAAAAAGTCATTTGCACCCATCGACACGTGTATCGCCATTGACTGCAGCGGGAGTATGGTGGGGGAAAAAATCAGAGCCGTTTCTTTCCTGGCGGAACACTTCCTGCTGACTTCCCAGGAAAAGGTCGGTATCGTGGCATTTCAGGAAATGAATGCCCGGGTAGTTGTGCCTTTTACCAAAAGCTATCAAAAACTGCAGGAAGGCCTGCGGACCATCCAGCCCGAAGGGCTGACTCCCCTGGCTAAAGGGATCGTCCTGAGTATCGAGGTGATCAAGAAAAAAAGGGCCCGTAACCCGCTGCTGGTCCTGATCACGGACGGCATCCCCAACTTCCCGCTGTGGACCACCGATGCCCAAAAAGATGCTTTGACAGCCGCCAGGATGATTGCCGAAAACAAAATCCGGCTGGTATGCATAGGCACCCTGCCCAACGAAGATTACATGAAAGAACTGGCTTCTGTCGGGCAGGGAAACCTCTATGTCGTTGACGAGCTTGACAAGAACAGCCTGGTGGATGTGGTCACCCAGGAATGGGAGCAGTACAAATACAGCAAATAAGCCATTTTAAAGTCAGCTGCATAGGCAGTATATCTTTACATATAACCGGAACCATGTTAAAATAAAACACAAGCTCATGTTAATAGGTTTAGTGAGGTCACATTTTCCTTCTCAGTTTGCCGTGATGGCCGGGGGAAGTAAGAGAGTGAATCCCCTATACCATTGTGGGCAAAAAAATTTTTGAGGAGGATTCTTTCATGTTTAAAGACAAAACCTTAACCTGTCGGGACTGTGGTGGTGAATTTGTTTTTTTAGCTTCTGAACAAGAGTTTTTTGCTGAAAAGGGGTTTTTAAACGACCCTGGTCGTTGTCCTGAGTGCAGAGCAGTTCGTAAGCAACGAACCCGCAGCGGCTTCGGTCGCGGTCCTCGGCCCCAAAGGGAAATGTTTAATGCAATCTGTGCATCCTGTAATTCTAAAACTCAGGTTCCTTTCCGGCCCAATGGCGACCGCCCGATTTACTGCAGTGATTGTTTTACCAAAAAGAAAAGATACTAAGGATACGTCATGGATAAAAGGCTCGAAGATATTAGACCGTGCAGGTTTGCCTGTGCGGTTTTTTTAGCAGATAGGAAAGTTTAATATACAAGTATAAAAAAACCGGTCCATTATTGCCAGGACCGGTTGATGTTTTAATAAGACTCTTTAATGGCATTTTCAAGGAACTTTATTTCCGCCTCCTGCCTGGTGGAGCGGGCGGCTAGATTATCTAAAAGACTGCCATGCACGGCAACTTCCTTTTTGATAAAGGAGACGTCTTTTTGGATTTCGGTTACAGTGCCTTTTAAATAGTTCATATCTTCAGATACCCGTTTGATGTCGGCAGTATTTTCTTCGGTACGGTGTTCTAAAGCTTTGAGCAGTTTAGTATGTTCACACAGAGTCGACCGCATGCTTGACATATCTGTTTTCATGCCGTTTATATCGGCTTTCATGTCGTTTATATCGGCTTTCATGCCGTTTATATCGGCTTTCATGCCGTTTATATCAGACTGCATCCCTGATAATTTTTCTGATAAAATTTCTGACATTTTATGTGATAGAATTTCCACTAATTTTTCATCAGACATATTTTTACTCCTCCTGAGGAAATACTGCGGGGCCCTCGCGTAATTATATTTTACCATAAGACAGGGGGAAAAACAAGAACAAATGTTCGATTATTTAACAAAAATGTTGTTGTCTATCTGAACGATAGTGGACAGTAACCAGTGGCCCTTGGGTGGTCGACAGGCCGCGGCGTCTTCAGGCCCTGGAATCCAACCATATAAAAAATTAAAGGGGCCTGGTACTTAATTCAAAAAAGTTGTTTTGTTGTTTTATTAAAAGTGCTATACTGTGTATAGACAGTCTATACATAGGGGTGGTTTGATGGAAATCAGAAAAGTATTTAAAAGCGGTAACAGCTATGTGGTATCGCTCCCAAAAGAA
>DYZU01000201.1 GCA_022735835.1 Thermincola sp.
AAAACCTCAAAAGCAGTCAGCCCTTCTTTTTTGCCAAAGTAGTTTTGTCCACAAACCCATTTAAGGGACTGCGCTTCTTAATATTATTTTTACTTCAGGCTTATTCCAATATGTATACGCGAACTGACCGGCGCCCCCATTTGCGGGCTTCTTTTTCAGTATCTACAAAAACGTCAATTTTGTTGCCTCTAATAGAGCTTCCAATATCCATGGCGGTACCATAACCGTAACCGTCGATGTACAGCTTTGTCCCCAGCGGAATAACTTTGGGGTCAACCGCTACCACGCCCCTGTAGGGGTATACCCCTGTAGCAGTCCTGTATCCCGTATGGGTATAAGCCGTAGCGGTCATGGTCAAAACCCGGGAAAACCTGATGGTGTCGCCACGGGATACTGTCTTTGTAATAACAGTGCCAACCGCCACAACTTTATTCACAGGATTCCGCAGGGTTTTTTCCGCAATAACCTTCCGGCTTATTACTTTACCGTTTTTTAATGTTATTTTAACGGTTCTTTGCAGCAGCCCTTCCTGACCCTGCCGGACAATTCTGGTACGTCCCCTTTCCAATGAATGGTCACTGCGCCGTTCAATTTTGAAAGGAATTTTCACCGTCTCGGTAATGCTTTCTTCACGGAATCTGAAAACTTCGATAATATCTCCGGAGGAAATTCTCCTGCCCAGGTCCGGAACAACCTGGTCGCCCGGATTCAAAGCGATATTCAATTTTTTAAGGGCTTGTTCCACGGTGCCCACCGGCACCAATTGTTCTGTGGTTTTCCCATCCGCCACCACGGTAACATTGATCATCCGGGTAATCCGGACCTTCATGTCATCAGTGATTGCGGTTTGTAAAGACGGTTCGATAATATCGTTTTCACCAACAGGCAGCTTAGCCTTTTTAATAGCATCAGCTACCTTTCCACCTCTCATAACTAAATTTATTTCCTTACCATCTGCGTATATCCTGATTTCATGTCTGTTATAAAAAAAACCTGTCAGTACTATTCCAGCTGCTACAACGACCCCGAGGCACCAGACAATAATCCTTCTGTCTCCCAAGAACCGTCTCGGGGAGGTGTATGCCTGCATTGAATCACTCCTTGTTTAACTTCCCCACTTTAGTTCACATTGGGTATGGTATATTTTAACCCACTGTGGAGGTGATTGTCAAGGACATAGACATTAACAAATCTCCTGCCCCACTTGAGAGCTTCCTTCCTGGTTTCCAGGAACAGGTCTATTTTTTTCCCTTTAATTGCGCCACCGGTATCAGCGGCAACGGCATATCCGTAGCCTTCAATATACATCCTGGCGCCCAGGGGAATTAATTTAGGGTCTACCGCCGCTATTCCCCTCCTGGGTACGGCACCCACCGCAGTCCGGTACCCCGTATGTGTGTAAGCGGTCGCTAAAAGCTTTAAAGGCTTACCCCCGCGGACCCTGGTCTGGCGGGAAACAACCTCGTATGAACCACAGGCTATCACCCGTGGTTGAGGAGAAGCAACCAGCTTACTTTCGATTTTTTGCTCCGCGACAACAGTATCATCACGGTAATAAGTTAGATAGGTATTTTCTCTCAGGCCGTTTTTCCCGGGAGCAATTATCCGTTCTCGGCCGGGGTTCATAAATATGTCCCACTCACGCCAGACAGGTGCCCGAATTATTTCTTTTTTCACGGTCTTTTTTATCCGGTCGTGATAAACATGGATATTCATTCCATTTGATATTTCCGCTGTCAAATCCGGGGTTACCGTATAAAAATCTACTGTTTCGCCCTCTTGCAAAGCAGCCGGGTCTTTTTTCAGACCTACATTTTCTTTTATCCCAATTTCTTTGAGCACTTCCTGGACTGTGGGAGCGAAAGTAAAATATGACATGGTCCTGCCGCCAATGTCGACGGTAACCTGTTTGAGGGACATCACCATAAACAGTGTTAAGGCGAGTATTAACAAGCCAAAATAGGTATAAGCCTGAATTACCCGCCCGGCAACGGGGGAAAGTTTCCCGCAAACAGCGCTGTTATTCACACTGTACATTCACTTCATCTCCTTACCAGGGTTGGACACATCGCTGTTTTAAATATATAAGGAGGGCGCTGTTTTGATTACTGCCAAATCATGCCAAAACATGGCTGTCGATCCAGCCCCGGTTTCCTCATGTCCCCTCCTAACTCATATTTTAATAAACAGGCGGTCAGAAACTTGTCACTCCGTGCAAAGCGGTCACAAAAATCTTTGGCGATATGAAACGATTTTTTATCACTTAATGTCGGTAAACAAAAAAGGGGCTGTCCCATAAGTAACTTGGGCAGCCCCTTTTTATTCACTCTATCCTGAACAGTCTCTTGGCATTGGCGGTTGTCGCTTCGGCAACTTCCTCCAGCGGAATACCCCGCAATTGCGCGATGCGCTCAGCGACGTGCACAACATATGCAGATTCGTTTCTTTTTCCCCGGTGAGGCTCGGGAGTCAAATACGGGGCGTCAGTTTCAATAAGCAACCGGTCTAAGGGTATTTCCACGGATATTTCCCGCAACCTCCTGGCATTATCAAATGTGACCGGGCCGGCAACGGAAATATAAAAACCCATTTTCAGGCATTCTCTGGCCATTTCCAAACTTCCTGAGAAACAGTGCATAATTCCCCCGGCCAAAGCCGCATTCTCCTCTTTCAGTATTCTCATGACATCTCCGTGGGCATCCCGGTCATGAATAACAACCGGCTTCCTCAAATCTATGGCCAGCCTGATCTGTCGCCTGAAAATCTCCTGTTGAATTTCCCGGGGCGAAAGGTTTCGATAGTAATCCAGACCCATTTCGCCAATGGCCACTACTTTGGGGTTTTTAGCCAAATGCCGTAATTCTGCCAGACTTTCTTCCCCGGCTTCCGCAGCATCATGAGGGTGAATCCCCACAGCGGCATAAATGAAATCATAATTATTGGCCAGGGATACAGACCTGCGGGACGACGGGATGTCATAGCCTATGTTGACTATATATGAAACTCCTTTTTCCCTGGCCCGCATCAGCATTTCATGCCTGTCATGGTCATATTTCCGGTCGTCCAGGTGGGCATGTGAATCAAAGAACATTCCTTTCATTTTACCTTGGCTCCACTCCGGATATTTTTTTCCGGGTCCACAGTAATTATCCCCAGGTTTTCTCCCTCGGAAGCAGCCAGAATCATTCCTTCGGACAAAATGCCCCGCAATTTCGCCGGTTTCAGGTTGGCGACAATGATTATTTTTTTCCCGACAAGTTCATCCGGAGAATAATGTTTTGCAATACCCGCCACCAACGTCCTGCGTTCACTGCCTAAAGCCACCTCCAATTTCAGAAGCTTATCGGCCTTCTCCACTTTTTCGGCTTTCAGGATTTCCGCCACCCGTAGATCAATTCGCGCAAATTCTTCAATCGATATATTGGCCATACTCTCTTTTTTACTTTCCGTTTGAACCTCAGGCTGTTCCTGTTCAGCAGCATTTGCAGCTTCTATTCTGGGGAACAGCGCCGGTCCCCGTTTGACGCGGGTTCCCGCCGGGTACCCTCCCCAGTTCTTTAACGACTCCCATGTGATGGCCTGTTCAGCACCGGTCAGTCCTGTCTGTTCCCAAATCCGCGGCGGCAACAACGGCATAAACGGAGAAACCATAACAGTAATAACGCGTATAGTTTCCATCAGGTTATACAGGACCGTGCTCAGACGGGCGGCCCTGCTTTCATCCTTGGCCAGGAGCCAGGGGGCTGTCTCGTCAATATATTTGTTGGCCCTGCTCACCAGCCGCCACACTGCCCCAAGAGCGTTACTTAATTCGTATTTTTCCATCAACTGTTCATATTCCCTGACCGCGTCCCCGGCCGTTTTAATCAGGTCCCGGTCTACTGCGTCCTGTTCCGCGGGCGGCCGCACTTCCCCGCCAAAGTATTTCTCGACCATGGCCACCGACCTGCTGACCAGGTTTCCCAGGTCGTTAGCCAGGTCGGAGTTGATTCTCTGAATCAGGGCGTCTTCGGAATAATACCCGTCGGCCCCAAAAGGAAGTTCCCGCAACAGGTAATAGCGAATTGCATCAACCCCGTATTTGTCCACCAGTACCAGCGGGTCAATTACATTCCCCTTGGACTTGGACATTTTTCCGCCTTCCAGCAGCAGCCAGCCGTGCCCCACGACTTTTTTGGGCAGTTCAATTCCCGCAGCCATCAAAATAATGGGCCAGATAATCGTGTGGAAACGGACTATATCTTTGCCCACCAGATGCACGTCAGCAGGCCAGTATTTTTTGACCAGCGAATCGTCAGGCTGGCCGCCGGCAAGCGCGGAATAATAATTGGTCAAGGCATCCACCCATACATAGATTACATGCTTGGGATCAAAGGGGACCGGTATGCCCCAGTCAAAGGTTGTCCTGCTGACACACAGGTCTTCCAGGCCCTGCCGGATAAAATTTATCATCTCATTACGGCGCGAAACGGGCTGGATAAACTCCGGGTTGTCTTCAATGTGCTTCAACAGCCTGTCGGCGTATTTTGACATTCTGAAAAAGTAACTTTCTTCCTTGACCAATTCCACCGGCCGGCCGCAGTCAGGACACTCCTTTCCTTCCGCCTGCCGCTCGGTCCAGAAGGTCTCACACGGTGTGCAGTACCAGCCCTCGTATTCTGATTTATAGATATCGCCCTGCTCGTACAGCCTGACAAAAATATCCTGGACAACTTTTTTGTGCCTTTCCTCTGTTGTTCTGATAAAATCATCGTACGACACTTCCAGTGTTTTCCATAGGTGTTTAAACCCTGCCACAATTTTATCCACATATTCTTTCGGCTCCATGCCTTTGGATTTGGCAGTACGTTGTATCTTTTGGCCGTGTTCGTCGGAGCCCGTTAAAAACCGGGTATCGTATCCGGTCATTCGCTTGTACCTGGCAACAGTGTCGGCCGCGACGGTGGTGTATGCATGCCCGATGTGTAAATTGTCACTGGGATAATAAATCGGAGTGGTAATGTAGAAACTGCCTTTACTCATGGTTAACCTCCTTGATTCATTTTGCGTCCGGTGGTCCGGTGTTAACACCTGACACCTAAACAAAAGCCCTCATCCCCAATAAAGGGACGAGGGGCCAGCCATCGTGGTACCACCCTTTTTCGCCCTGTTTTGCAACAGGAGCCTCAACAGGTACGGAATTACTTCGATACCAGAAGCATGATAACGGCGCTAACCCGGCTCAGCCTACTCTCCCTCCCGGGATTTCGACCTGCTGTTCCGGGGCCATGTTCAATACCGTTTCCCTGGCGGGGCTTTCACCTGCCCCCCGCTCTCTGCACAGGTATTCCGGTATTTACTCTTCCCCTTCATCACAATTTAGAGCATATACAAAGATGATAACCAGAAAACCCCCTTTTGTCAAGTTTTCGCAATCACTCGTTTAAAATATTACCGAAGGGTATATGGCTCACTCACGGCGAAATGTATAACATGCCGCTTGTCTGGTCTTTCATGGGGTCATTATAAGAAAAATCACGTAAATGCTTTTTACACGCCTGTATTCTTTATACGCCTGTATTCTGATTATTTATTATAATTATTTTTATAATGCGCCGTTCCCTCCCCCCCCGTCCGCGGGAACATGCCCATTTTATTCCATCAACTCACCCTAAACCCTTGCCGCAAGCGGCCTCACGCCATGTGTTTCCTTTCAAAGGTAAAAAGTTTAATTAGAGGAATCAAAGTGGAAAATTTTATTTTATTAAAAGCAGCACTTCTTACGAAAGGAATTCGTGCTGATGCCGAATGTTTGAAGGAAGTGGGGAAAAAATATAAAGAGCAGAATCACGGACTCTTTGGTTGGGATTTCGAGGATCATGTTGATATGAAGCTCCCTGATGACTTTTGTCTTCCCGATGGAACAGTTGTTGAATTTCTGTTTCAAAGACTGCGCCAACAACAACGGCGAAAACCGGACATATGTAATCACTGAGAACAAAAAACACACCCTTCGAAAGGTGTGTTAGCGGTACGTCTGCAAACCAAAAAATATTGCCGCCTCTTAAATCTCCCGAATGACGGGTTCCGGGTTATACGCCCCTGTTTCTACCAGAGCAAATCTTTTATAATTTGTTAATACCCGTTTGGCCAACCGCCGGGCTTTTTCCGGCCCCAAGTCTATTCTCTTTAAAACATGACTGATCTCGTCCTTTAAAGTATGGCAAGCACAAACAACGGCTTTGATCTAATACACCCCGGGTACAATGGTAGCGGCCGGCATATCAAAGGCAACGAATATGTCCGGGAATGCGGCGAAGTACTGAAGTTACCTTATAAAATTACCTGGGCGCCGGCGCCGGATAAATTTCAGTAATTTTTGTCTTAACCACACAAACAGGTTTGGGAAGGTTTAAATTAAGTCCCTCTACAGCCGCGCAAACCCTGTCATACAGTTCCCCGCTGTCGAGAAGTTCGGCTTCTCCTTTAAACTGAAAGCCGACCATATTCTTATGGTCTGCCACGTAAATACATATCTTGTTATTCTCCCGCAGGTTCTTTCTCGTCTTTGCCGAAAAGATGTCT
>DYZU01000202.1 GCA_022735835.1 Thermincola sp.
AAACCCAAGGTTTCGCGAAAACTGAGGTTAGTTGGGCAGACGAACAACACCGAAAAACAGAAAAAGTAGTCAGCCCTTCTAATCTTATATCCTTTTTATATCCGCTCCAAGACTGGAAAGTTTTCTTTCGATACTCTCATATCCCCTGTCAATGTGATGAACAAAGCGGATTTCCGTCTCTCCTGTTGCAGCCAGACCGGCAATGATCAGGGCTGCTCCGCCTCGAAGGTCGGTAGCCTGTACTTTTGCCCCGCATAATCCAGGGACTCCCTTAACAATCGCGGTCCGACCGTCTACACATATATCCGCCCCCATCCGGGCCAGTTCTTCGGCATGCATGAACCTGTTTTCAAAAACGGTCTCCGTGATGATACTGGTGCCGTTGGCGCGGGTCAGCAGTGACGTTATCTGGGCCTGCATATCCGTGGGAAATCCCGGGTAGGGAAGGGTCATAACGTTGACAGGCTCAATTCTCTCCGGCCCAATAACCCTGAGCCCCTGCCCCCCGTTCAGGATTTTGGCTCCTGTTTCTTCCAGCTTGGCAATAACGGGTTTCAGGTGCTCGGTAATAACATTATCTATATAAATGTCTCCGCCGGTTATGGCAGCCGCCACCATATAAGTACCCGCTTCCACACGGTCGGGAATGACAACGTGATTTGCCCCTTTTAAAGCGGAAACGCCTTCTATCGAGACTACTTTCGTCCCGGCGCCGGAGACTCTGCCCCCCATGGCGTTCAGGAAATTGGCCAGGTCAACTATCTCCGGCTCTTCCGCGGCATTTTCGATACGTGTCAGGCCGTCCGCCAGCACGGCGGCCATCATAATGTTCTCCGTGGCGCCCACGCTGGGGAAATCCAGGTATATCCTGGTTCCTTTCAGCCCGTTTTTCACCCTGGCTTCAATGTAGCCGCTGTCCCTGGTAATTTGAGCGCCCAGGCAGGAAAAGCCTTTTAAATGCAGGTCAATAGGACGGGTCCCGATATTACAGCCTCCCGGCAGGCAAACCCGGGCCTGGCCAAACCTGGCCAGCAAGGGTCCCATAATTAGAAAAGAGGCTCTCATCCTGCTTACACACTCATAAGGAGCCTCAAGCTTATGCAGCCGATGGGCTGTCACAGTAAGAGTTTCTTCTTCCCAACCGGTTTCCGCCCCCATATGGCTGATTAAATCAACAATGTTCTTAACGTCAGTAAGCCGGGGTACCCCTTCAAGGCGACAGGTATCCTGGGTCAAAAGTGTTGCTGCGATAATTGGTAATACTGCGTTTTTCGCGCCGCTCACGCGGACTCTCCCCGATAACGGAACTCCACCCCGAATAACTAATTTTTCCACTGTTTTTCCCCCTGTTTAATTTCCTGTTTCTTCAGAATACTTAATATTCACTGGTCATTACTGGGGTTCCGACATGCAAACGTTTTTTTTCGACAGAATTGTATCGTAAAGCCATATTAATATTAACTGACTTTTCCCTTGCTGTCAACCGTCGGCGGACATTTAGAGCATAGGCAGAAACACTTACCAGCCCCACGCCGGTAAGTGTTTCTATGTTCTTGGCGCCGACCCCGTTAACATTTTTTTTAAGAATTTCGTTCATCCATCGCGGACTTATCCTGCCGCGTATGTAAGAGAGCCGGCTCATTGGGGTTTGTTGACAAAACTACTTTGGCAAAAAAGAAGAGCTGACTGCAAAGTAGTCAGCTTTTCTTAAAGTTCGAGTATTTTGTCAACAAGCCCCTTTGGGAACAGCCCGCTATTACTCTGCACCGGCCGCTTTAAGGCGGGCCATGGCCCTCCGTAAAGCCAGTTCGGCACGGGCCACGTCGATGTCGTGAGTACGGCTGGCCAATCTCTGCTGGGCGCGTTCGCGGGCAGCTTTAGCCCTCACCACGTCAATCTCCTCGCTGCGTTCGGCAGTCTCAGCCAGAATAACAACCTTATCGTTGTTGACTTCCACGAACCCACCGCTGGTAGCAAGCTTGGTTTCTTTGCCGTCTTTTATCGTCTTGATTACACCGATGCCAAGACCGCCGACAAGCGGAGCATGCATGGGCAGTACTCCCAGGTAGCCTTCAACGCCCGGAATGACGACAAAGTCCACCATTTCACTGAAGACAACCCGTTCCGGAGTAATTATTTCTACCGCGATGTTTTTATCAGCCATATTACTCACTTCCCTCTAGCTCTTTGGCCCTGGCGACAACCTCATCAATGGTCCCCACCATGTAGAAGGCCTGCTCGGGGATGTCGTCATGTTTCCCTTCAACAATTTCCTTGAATCCACGGATACTTTCTTTCAATGGAACATATTTACCCGGTGTTCCGGTGAAGGTTTCCGCCACGAAGAACGGCTGAGACAGGAATCTCTGGATCTTCCTGGCCCGGGCAACAGTGAGTTTGTCCTCGTCGGACAATTCGTCCATACCAAGAATGGCGATAATATCCTGCAGCTCTTTATACCTCTGGAGAATCCCCTGGACGGACCGGGCAACCCTGTAATGCTCCTCTCCCACAACTCTGGGGTCAAGAACCCGGGAGGTGGAGTCAAGCGGGTCAACCGCCGGATAGATACCCAGCTCGGCTATCTGACGGGAAAGAACCGTTGTAGCATCAAGGTGGGCAAAGGCGGTAGCAGGAGCAGGGTCGGTCAGGTCGTCAGCAGGCACGTAAATGGCCTGAACTGAAGTGATGGAACCCTTCTTGGTGGATGTGATCCGTTCCTGGAGCTGGCCCATTTCGGTTGCCAGCGTAGGCTGGTAACCAACCGCGGAAGGCATCCGGCCGAGAAGAGCGGAAACCTCGGAACCGGCCTGGGTGAAACGGAATATGTTGTCGATAAACAGGAGCACGTCCTGGCCTTCTTCATCGCGGAAGAACTCGGCCAGGGTCAGACCCGTCAAACCGACACGGAGACGGGCGCCGGGCGGCTCGTTCATCTGACCGAACACCATGGCGGTCTTATCAATAACCCCTGAAGCGATCATCTCGTGATAGAGGTCGTTTCCTTCCCGGGTACGCTCACCGACGCCGGAGAAAACGGAGAATCCGCCGTGCTCGTAAGCGATGTTCCGGATAAGCTCCATAATCAAAACTGTCTTGCCGACACCGGCGCCGCCGAAGAGACCGATTTTACCGCCCTTGGCATACGGAGCCAGCAGGTCAACGACCTTGATTCCGGTCTCCAGAATCTCGGTGGCGGTCTCCTGGTCTTCAAAAGAAGGCGCCGGACGGTGAATCGGATAATGGGTATCGGAGACAACAGGACCCTTATGGTCAATAGTTTCTCCTAACACGTTCAGCAGCCGGCCAAGGGTTGGACGGCCTACCGGTACAGTAATGGGGGCCCCGGTGTCAATAGCCTTCATCCCCCTGACCACGCCGTCTGTTGAACTCATGGCAACGGTACGAACGAGGTTGTTCCCCAGATGCTGTGCCACTTCCAGGGTAATATCAAGTTCAATGCTGGATTTGACGGTATCCTGGTCAGCGCTTCTGATTTTAATAGCGTTGTATATGTTCGGTAATTGCCCCGGCTCAAACTCGATGTCCACGGCAGGACCAACTACCTGAACTACTTTGCCTACGTTCATTTAAACGTTTTCCCTCCTATCGCATTAATCTAGTGCGTTGGCGCCGCCAACAATCTCCGAAATCTCCTTGGTTATTGCGGCCTGCCGTGCCCTGTTCAGGGAAAGAGTAAGTTTGTCAATCATCTCTGCGGCGTTGTCGGTGGCCGAACCCATAGCCGTCATCCTGGCCCCGTGTTCACTGGCCTTGGCTTCCAGCAGCGCCCTGTAAATCGTTGTTTCTATATACTTGGGCAGCAGTTCCGCCAGCAATTGTTCGGGATCGGGTTCATAGATGTAATCAATCTGTAAACTCTTTTCCCCTTCCACGGGCGGCGGCGGTTCAATAGGCAACAGTTTCATAGTGGTCGGTTTCTGGGTCATGGCTGATTTAAATTCCGTAAAGACCAGGTGAACCTCGTCAAATATCCCCTTAACATAGTAATCAACCACCGTCTGCCCTATTTCTTTGGCCACTCCGAAGGGAATATCTTCACCGAGTCCTACGAATTCGGTCTTAATATCAACGCCCCGGCGGCGGAAAAAATCACGGCCTTTCCGTCCTATGGCAACCACACTGCCGGGTCTGTTGTGAAGTAAACCTGCGTTCAACCTGAGGATATTGGCATTGTATCCGCCGCATAAACCCCGGTCGGCAGTAATCAGCACGTAACAGATGTTATTGGGCTCGCGGACTTCCAGCAGGGGATGTTTTACCCCCGAATTAGCAGATGTAAGACGGGCCAAAACCTCCTGGATCTTGCCGGCAAAGGGCCGGGCTGCAATAACCCGTTCCTGGGCTTTGCGCAGTTTTGCCGCGGCAACCATTTTCATGGCCTTGGTGATTTGTTGTGTACTCTTGATACTTTTAATCCTGCGCCTTAAATCGCGCGCACTTGCCATATTGATTTCTCACCACCTTTACTCAATATCCTGACTTGCCCGTGAGGATATTAGAACATTTTCTTGAACTCAACAATGGCAGCCTTCAGTTTCTCGATCAATTCGTCACTCATGGCGCCTTTTTCGGCAATCTCCCGGCCAATCTCCGGATGAGTGGAATGCATGTACTTGAGGAAATCTTCCTCAAACTTGGCAATCGATTCAACCGGCAGGTCGTCAAGATATCCGTTAACGGCGGTAAAGATTACCATAACCTGGTCTTCTACAGGCATCGGCTTGTACTGGCCCTGCTTGAGAATTTCCATCATCCGTTCACCGCGGGCCAGGCGGGCCTGGGTCGCTTTGTCCAGGTCAGATCCGAACTGGGCGAAGGCAGCCAGCTCACGGTACTGGGCCAGGTCCAGGCGAAGACGTCCGGCAACCTGCTTCATGGCCTTGATCTGGGCGGCGCCCCCTACCCGGGATACGGAAAGACCTACGGAAATGGCCGGTCTGAAACCGGAATAAAAGAGGTCTGACTCCAGGTATATCTGGCCGTCGGTAATGGAAATAACGTTCGTCGGAATGTAAGCGGAAACGTCCCCGGCCTGGGTTTCAATAACCGGCAGGGCGGTTATGGACCCGCCGCCAAGTTCGTCATTTAACTTTGAGGCCCGCTCCAGCAGGCGGGAATGGAGATAGAATACGTCCCCGGGAAAAGCCTCCCGACCGGGCGGCCGGCGGAGCAGGAGGGAAAGTTCCCTGTAAGCCGCAGCCTGCTTGGTCAGGTCGTCGTAGATAATCAAAACGTGCTTACCCTGGAACTGGAATTCTTCAGCCATAGCACAACCCGAATACGGAGCAATATAAAGCATCGGCGCGGGCTCAGACGCTGTGGCGGAAACAACAATAGTGTAGTCCATGGCGCCATGTTCCTCCAGGGTCTTCACCACTCCGGCCACGGTGGATGCTTTTTGTCCTATGGCAACATAGATACAGATAACATCCGTATTTTTCTGATTGATAATGGTATCAACCGCAATAGCGGTTTTCCCGGTCTGGCGGTCACCGATGATCAGCTCCCGCTGGCCCCGGCCGATGGGAACCATGGAGTCAATGGACTTGAGACCGGTCTGTAAAGGCTGGTGCACGGATTTCCGCTCGATAACACCTTCCGCTCTTTTTTCAACAGGACGGAATTTATCGGTGACAATCGGCCCTTTGCCGTCAATAGGCTGCCCCAGAGCGTTGACAACCCGTCCCAATAAGGCATCCCCTACAGGAACCTCCACGATTCTGCCGGTCCTCTTTACGGTGTCGCCTTCACGAATCTCCGTATAGGGACCCAGGATAACACACCCGATGTTATCTTCTTCGAGGTTGAGGGCCATACCGTATATACCGCCGGGGAATTCCAGCAATTCACCGGCCATTGCTTTTTCGAGGCCATAAATCCGGGCGATACCGTCCCCTACTTGAATAACTGTGCCGACGTCGGAAACTTCTACTTCAGTCCGATATTTCTCGATCTGCTGCTTGATTATCGAACTTATTTCTTCCGGCCTTAATTTCATTTAGTTCCTCACCCCTATCTCCTTAACTTCGGTTTGCAGAAGATTTTCTTTAAGTTTCTCCAACCTACCGGCGATACTGCCGTCAATTACCTTGTCTCCGATGCGCACCACAACCCCGCCGATCAAGCCGGGGTCTACTTCCGACTGCAGCCTGATAGTTTTTCCGGTCACAGCAGCCAGTTTTTCCTTTATAATTGCCAGGTCAGCATCAGACAGTGTAGTAGAAGTTTTCACCAGGGCATCTGCCATATTACGCGCGTTGTTGGCATACGTGACAAACTCCTCGTAAATGGCAGGGATATACGAAGCCCGGTATTTATCAATAACAACATCCAGAAAATTTACAGTAATTTCAGATACTTCCTGCGAAAAAATTTTATCCACTATAGCCTTTTTTTCCTCAGGCGAAATCAGCTGGTGGTCAATAACCAGTTTCAGTTCCTTATTTTCGTTGACCGTATCAACCACGGTTTTTAATTCCGCCTCCAGTTTGTCCACCAAATCCATCTCCTGCGCAATAGCAAAAAAAGCCTGAGCATATCTGCGCGCGACGGCATTCTCTAGCATTTAAGATCGCCTACCTCTGCCACAAATTCTTTCACGAGCTTTTCGTGGTCCTCTACTGTAATAGCTTTACCCAGCACCTTTCCGGCCGCCAGAACAGCCAGAACAGCCACTTCGTCACGCAGAGCCGCAACAGCCTGCTCTTTTTCCCGGGCAATTTCCTCCTGGGCCCTTTGAATGGCTTTTGCCGCCTCATTTTGCGCTTCGGTAACGATCTGGTTCTTCATTTCTTCACCAAACTTGGTAGCCGTGGCTATGATTTCCTGGGCTTCCTGTTTGGCTGCAGCCAGACGGGATTCGTAGTCTTTTCTCAGCTTCTCGGCCTCATTTTTGGCAGTCTCGGCGTTATTTATGGCATCCTCGATGGACTTTTTCCTTTCATCGAGAATATTGAGTATGGGTTTGTAAGCGAATTTCTTTAAAATCCAAAGCAGAATAAGAAAATTCACTACCTGCCAAAGGAACTTGGGAAATTCAAAGCCCAAGCTCTTCAAAATCTCCATCTAACCGATAACCCCCTCTCTGCATCATTCAAAAATCTTGTTTTAGGCGAAAAGAGACCAAGGTTCTACCTTCCCTGATCTCTATCGCCTTAGTTGATATAAGAACTGAAGAAATCACTCTTAACCAATCTTACCAACCAAAATAAATGCAATCAACAGACCATAGATAGTTAAGGTTTCCATAAACGCTAAGGCAATGAAAAGAAGTGTTCTGATTGTACCACTGATTTCAGGCTGGCGGGCGATACTTTCGAATGCTTTACCGGAAGCGATACCCTGGCCGACACCGGCTCCTACAGCAGCGATGCCAACGGCGAAAGCAGCACCAAGCGCGATTAAACCGTGAACTAGTTCCATTTTTTTCCCCCCCTTCTCAAAGCTGTAAAATATAATTTTGAGATTTTAATATTAATGGTGTTCTTCAGTAGCCCCGGAAATATATGTTGTTGCCAGAATTGTGAAGACGAAAGCCTGGATGGCTCCCGTAAGCAATCCCAAGGCCATCATGGGCAGAGGTACTATTAACGGAACCATTTCTCCCAGCTGCTCAATAATCTTTTCTTCGCCGAATATGTTCCCGTATAGACGAAGGGAGAGAGATACAGGGCGTACCAATTCTTCTATGATGTTCAGAACAACCAGGAACGCCATGGGCTGGAAAAAGTGCTTGAAGAACCCTATTCCCTTTGCCCTGATGCCGAAGTAGAAAACGGAAAGGAAAACAAGAATTCCTAAAGCTGCTGTGATACTGATATTGTTAGTGGGGGGAACAAACCCCTTGATCATGGCCGCTCCGGGGAACAAACCCGAGTAATTGGAAAGAAGTATATACAAAAAGCACGTTGCCAGGAACGGCCCATACTTCCTTGCCCTTTCTTCTCCCATAAGGCCGCCGAAGAACCCAAACAGGCCTTCCACAACAGTTTCCCATAGATTTTGGATCCCTTGGGGCAGCCTCTTCATGTTCCTGGTGGCCAGGTAAGCGGTGAATCCGAGAATAAGCATGATAACCCAGGAAGTAATAACAAAGTTATAAATAGGCAGGTGAAAATCCGTTCCCGGAATATCAATTGTTATTAGCGGGTCAACTGGTCCGTGGTGTTCTCCTCCTCCTGCTGCCGACAATGTTTCCACCTCCTTAATTTCAAATTTTTTGGTCGGGGTCTTTAAACCTGGGGTCATTGCAAAATCTCTCGTCAAAATCCAGGCCGGGAAAGCGCAAACCCTCTTCTATCCTGTGAACTTCATGGAGTTCGGTTTCAACAGGTTCGGGTTTTTTAATCTCTTCCCTGTCACCGGTATGGAGAACCACAACTACGCCCATAATCATTTTAGGCAAAAGAATTCCCAAAAATGTGCCTATCACAAACAGGTAATGAGTTCTGGGTATTATAATGTAAAGAATTATTACTATGACCCAAAACCTGATATGGTAACTGGCAAAACTAATGACCCTTGCCAAATCGGGCGAGGCCGAGCGAAAGGCGACTTCCAGAATCAGGCTGATAACCCTGTAATTAATGATGCATAATACAACCCCAAATACTAACCCGTAAGTGAATTGCTTTATTCCCAGAAAATATGTAATGCCACCGATTAATATTGTTGCAAGCGCGGTCCACTTGGCTATTTTTCGCTGTACCCGGGGGGTGTCCACTGCCATGCGCTAACCCCCTCCCTTTTTGGGAAAGGTCAGGTCATACAAAGATTTAAGACCTGCAGCCGTCCCAAGGAGAAACATAATCACAGTTAACCAGGGCTTTGTCCCAAAGTATTTGTCCAGCCAGCTGCCGAGATAGTAACCTACCAGTACCGACGCAGCCATAGTCATACCAGCGGACAAAAATAGGCCCAAGGCTTTATACCCCTGGTATTTATCCTGGTCTTTCATATTTTCACCCTCTTTACGGGGCTTCTGGGAAAGAACGTCTCCATGAAACCGGCGCCTGCTGATTCATGTAAATTATATTATATGACAGGGGAAAATATTTCTTAATTCTCAATTCTCAAAAAATTTTGAACTAAAGCCCCTTATAAAAAGACATAAATTAATCCCTCCTACCGGAGCAGAAGGTTTAAGTTTTATGCCTTGAGGCTGAACCAAAAGTTATAACGTTCTCTATATTCTCTGTTTTTTTACAAATTCCTTTTTTTTGACGATAAATTTTAAAAATTTTTTAGGTTAAGCCCGAAAGGCACTTACTGAATGGCGAATTCTTCCGGTCTTTCATCCCTTAGTCCAAAGAAGTATTCCAACCCCGCCACTATCCTGGCGCTGGCCTTGCCATCTCCGTAAGGGTTGACCGAGTTCGCCATTTTTTCGTACTCAGAGGCGTCTTCCAACAGTATTTTGCAGGTGCCGAAAACGGCATCCCTGTCAGTACCCACCATTTTGACCGTCCCCGCTGTAACCGCCTCCGGTCTTTCGGTGGTATTCCTGAGAACCAGCACCGGTTTCCCCAATGAAGGAGCTTCCTCCTGAAGGCCCCCTGAATCAGTTAAAATAAGATACGCCTTGTTCATCAGATTAACAAAAGGGGCATAATCCAGCGGATCAATAAGGTGTACCCTGGGCAGCCCACCCAGGACGGACTCCGCCGTCTTTCTTACCTGAGGGTTTTTGTGGACCGGGAAAACAACCTCCACATCATGATACTGTTCGACAACGGCCCGCAGGGCCCGGTAAATGTCGCACATGGGCTCGCCCAGGTTTTCACGGCGGTGGGTGGTAACCACAAAAACCCTGTTTTTAATGTAATCTATGCCGTCCAGAACCGGGTCGTTAAAGACATATGTATCCCTCACGGTGGCCAGGAGCGCATCGATTACGGTATTTCCTGTAACAAGTATTTGTTCCGGGTTGACACCCTCCTTGAGGAGATTGGATCTGGCCGTTTCCGTCGGGGCAAAATGGAAATCGGCAAGAGCGCCCGTCAGCTTTCTGTTCATCTCTTCCGGGAAAGGCGAATACTTGTTCCAGGTACGCAGGCCGGCCTCCACATGCCCTACTTTAATCTGCCGGTAAAAAGCGGCCAGGCCGGCAACGAAGGTAGTAGTAGTATCCCCATGAACAAGAACAATATCCGGTTTCTCCTGTTCCAGGATGCCGCTTAACCCCGTCAGGGCCCGGGTGGTAATTTCATACAGGGTTTGCTGGGGAAGCATTATATTTAAATCATATGCGGGGGTGATCTGAAATAATTCCAAAACCTGATCCAGCATTTCCCGATGCTGGGCCGTAACGGCAACCCTGCATCTGATTTTATCCGGATGCTTTTCCATCTCCTTTACCAGAGGAGCCATTTTAATAGCTTCCGGGCGGGTCCCGAAAACCGCCAGTACTTTAATAGCGCTCATTGATTCACCTCTTGTCAGTGACCAGCGGCCGGCGGTCAGTGGCCAGCGGCCAGTGGACAGTGGCCAGCGGCCAGCGGCCGGCGGTCAGTGACCAGCGGCCAGCGGCCACTAATTATACAGTGGGTAGTCGTTGCACAGGTCCTGCACCATGTTTCTGGCTTTAGCCAGGTAAATCTCGTTGTCACGATGGGTAATGGCCATATCGATGATTTCAGCTACTTTTTCCATGGCTTCTTCCTTCATCCCCCTGCTGGTGGCCGCAGGGGTCCCGATTCTGATCCCGCTGGTAATCAGGGGGCTCTGCGGGTCAAAGGGGATAGCATTTTTGTTCACGGTTACGCCGATTCTGTCCAGGACCTCTTCCGCCTCTTTTCCGGTTATATTTTTATTGCGTAAGTCGACAAGCATCAGGTGGTTGTCAGTGCCCCCGGAAACCAGGTCAAACCCCCGCTGGACCATTGCCCCGGCCAGGGCTTTGGCATTCTTCACAACCTGTTCCTGGTAGTTTTTAAATTCAGGGGTCAGCGCTTCCTTCAGGGCCACGGCTTTGGCTGCAATAACGTGCATCAAAGGCCCTCCCTGGATGCCGGGGAAGACCGACCTGTCAATGGCCGCCGCATATTTTTGTTTGCAGAGAATCATGCCGCCTCTCGGCCCCCGGAGGGTCTTGTGGGTAGTAGTGGTGACAAAGTCGGCATAAGGAACAGGAGTAGGATGAAGGCCGGCCGCCACCAGGCCGGCTATGTGGGCCATGTCTACCATGAGCATGGAGCCCACTTCTTCGGCTATTTCGGCAAGTTGCGCAAAGTCAATAATTCTCGGGTACGCGCTGGCCCCGGCCACAATCAGTTTGGGCTTGTGTTCAAAAGCCAGGGCAAAAATCTTTTCGTAATTGATCCTTCCCGTGTCTTCTTCCACACCGTAAGGGACAAAATTATAGTATTTCCCCGACATGTTGACCGGGCTTCCGTGAGTCAGGTGCCCTCCGTGGCTCAGGTTCATGCCCAGAACGGTATCACCGGGGTTCAGCACTGCAAAATACACCGCCATGTTGGCCTGGGCTCCGGAATGGGGCTGCACATTGGCATGCTCCGCGTCAAACAGTTTTTTCGCCCTTTCAACGGCCAGGGTTTCCACTATATCAACGTACTCGCATCCCCCGTAATAACGTTTGCCGGGGTAACCCTCCGCATACTTATTGGTAAGGACCGCCCCCTGGGCAGCCATTACGGCCCTGCTGACAAAGTTTTCGGAAGCAATGAGTTCGATATTGTTCTGCTGGCGGTGTTTTTCCTTGGCTATGGCCTCGGCAACTTCCGGGTCTATTTGCTTGACAAAATAAAGTTCATCATCCACGCTTTTTTCCTCCCCTAATTTAATCACTGGTTAGTTCCCTTTTCGATATCATTTATCTTTTCAACCCTGCGGGCATGACGTCCGCCGGCAAAGCCGGTCTCCAACCAGACATTGACGATGTCCCTGGCCAGACCGGGGCCGATAACCCGTTCGCCCATGGTCAGGATATTGGCATTATTATGTTCCCGGGAGGCCCTGGCCGAAAATGTGTCATGGCATAAAGCCGCCCGGATACCTGCCAGTTTATTGGCGGCAATACCGATTCCTATGCCTGTCCCGCAGATCAGAATTCCCCTGTCGTATGAACCGTCCTGCACGGCCCTGGCCACCTCCAGGGCGATGTCCGGGTAATCAACCGATTCTTCGGAAAACGTACCGAAGTCTTTGAAGTCATATTCTTTTTCCTGCAGCATTTTTTTAATTTCTTCCTTTAATTTGAAGCCGCCGTGGTCAGAGCCGATTGCTATTTTTAAACGGTTCACCGCGATATGACCCTCCTGCCTGAGAAAACAAATTTCCGCATAACATTACATTTTCTACATTAACTGCTGTTTCCCTTTTTGTAAAGATTATCGTTTAACTATTTTATGTAATGCTTTGTCTATAAGTTCCTGTATTTCCAGGGCGCATTTCTCATATACCTCCACAGGTTGTCCAAAGGGATCGGCCACACTGTAACCGGCATTGCCGGCTAATTCTCCGAGGGTGAATATTTTGGGAACCATTTCGGGGTACAAATCCTGCAGGGCCTTTTTATGTCCCTCTGTCATAGTAATGATGATATCGCTGTATTCCCCAAGTTCCCTGGAAAACTGCCTGGCCCTGTGAAACGTCAAATCCAAACCGGCGGAATGCATAACATCTATGGCCTGCGGCGAAGCAGGGAGGCCCGGGTAAGCTGCCAGACCCGCCGAAGTTATTTCAATATCCGTCCTGTCCGGGGCATTGACTTCCACCCATTTTTTGGCCAGGGCTTCCGCCATGCTGCTGCGGCAGGTATTTCCGGTACATACGAATACGATTTTCAAGACTACCATCCTCCACTATAATAACAGTTTGACCCCTATATACACCAAAACCAGCCCTCCCAGCAGGACAGCCCGGCCGCCGAGCCACTCGCCTACCTTCTGCCCGAATCCCAGCCCGGCAAAGGTCATCGCCCCGGCCACAATACCCATAATTACGGCAGGGAAGACCAGGGCAATTTTCTGAGTAGCCAGGGTAAATCCGACACTCAGGGCATCCAGGCTGACGGTGGCTCCCAGGATGACTATGCCGTAAGTACTGGTCAGCACATAGCCGGTGAAATTTCGTTCCTGCCGGGAGATGCTCTCCCAAATCATGCGCAAACCCAACAAGACCAGGATCAAGGCCCCGGCGACGCCGGCGAACTTCCCCAGAAACACCCCGAAAACCCCCCCGACAAAGTAGCCGGCAAGAGGCATAATAATGTGAAACACCAGAACGGTTAAACTTATCAGGAGAATCTGCCGCCGGGTAACTCCCGTCATGCCCAGCCCCAGGGAAAAAGAAAAAGCATCGGCGCTCAGTCCAAGCGCCAAAGCCAGGATGGTGTATATGCCCAAGCTGATTCCTCCCAATGTGGTATTTACACGTATATCACATTGTTTCCGGCGGCTTTGCGCAGTCTGTTCATGATGGCCAGACCGATGCCCTCCTCAGGGTAGCCCTCGGCAATAATCAGGTCTACTTCTTCATCATCGAGGAAACGCAGCCCATAGAAAAGGTTTTGCGCTACCGTTACCAGGTTCGCCCGGCTCCCCACCGGATAAACGGCGTCCGCGGAATATCCCCGCCCCGTTTCCAGAGAAGCCAGTACTCCCACTTTTTTGTCGGATGACCGGTATTTCAGAATAAGCTCCGAGACCTTGACAAAAATTTTACCGTAGTCGTCTCCCGCAACAACGACCACTTCCGCTTTTGGCGAATAGTGAGCGTACTTCATGCCGGGCGATTTGGGCGTTCCGCGGTCATGAAGTTCCCATAAAGCGGGGTCAATCTCCACAGGCCCGATGACCTCTTCGATTTCTTCCCTGGTGATACCCCCGGGCCTTAAAATAACGGGTGGTTCGGAAGTCAGGTCCAGTACTGTCGATTCGAGACCCACACGGCAGGCGCCCCCGTCCACAATCACATCGATCCTGCCTTCCAGGTCATTTCGCACATGCTGGGCTGTTGTCGGGCTGGGCCTGCCGGACCTGTTGGCCGAAGGCGCCGCTACCGGCACGCCGGCCAGGCGGATCAGCTCCCGGGCCACCGGGTGGTCCGGCATCCGGACAGCCACTGTTTGCAACCCGGCGGTAACCTCACCGGGGACTCCCGGTTTTTTGGGCAGAACCACGGTCAGGGGGCCGGGCCAGAAGGCTTCCATTACCCTCCGGGCCGGCACGGTTATATCGTCAGACAGGTCTTCGACCTGGCTGATTTCGGCGATATGGACGATCAACGGGTTGTCCGCGGGACGCCCCTTCGCCCGAAATATTTTGTTCACAGCCTCCGGGTCCAGGGCATTGGCCCCCAGACCATAGACCGTTTCCGTGGGAAATGCCACCAGCCCCCCGCTCCTTAAGACATGTGCGGCCTCCGCCAACTCCTCATGCGGGCCGGCCGCTTTTATCGTTCTGGTAGGAACATTTTTCATTTGCCGATACTCCCCGTCTGTAACGTTAGTTTTTGCCGTTCGGACAATAATATGTAAAAATACGGGGGAACTCCGGCGAATTCCCCCAATTTCCGTCTACATTAAATAACGCAGGTACACATAAACACTGGAAACGATTATCGACATAATCATCAGCGGAAAAGCCACTTTCATAAAACCCAGGAAAGAGATGGGATGGTTCCGGTGCTCCGCCATCCCTGCCACGATGACGTTGGCCGAGGCCCCGATCAGGGTGCCGTTGCCTCCCAGACAGGCGCCCAGGGCCAGGGACCACCACAGGGGATCCAGGTTTTGCATGCCCCCCAGTGTCCCCATTGTTTTGATCAGCGGAATCATGGTGGCCACAAAGGGGATATTATCAACAAAGGCCGAGGCTATGGCGGAAAGCCACAAGATAATCATCGATGTGGTCACCATTTCCCCGCCGGTGATTTCCAGGGATTTCTTGGCTATGCCTTCAATAACCCCGGTTTCTTCGAGTCCCCCGACCAGGATGAACAATCCGATGAAGAAGAAGATAACCGGCCACTCCACCTGGTGCATTACCCGGTCCGGGTTGATCCGGGTAATCAGCATCAGCAGGGTTGCCCCTCCCATGGCTATGGTCGCCGATTCCATGTGCACGAACTGGTGGAGTACAAAACCCAATATAGTCAGCCCCAGAACAAACAGGCACTTTTTCAGCAAAGCGGCGTCCTTTATTTCGGAGCGTTCATCGAAACTCATGATCCTTTCCTTCAGGCTTTCATCCACTTTCATCCTTTTACCGTATATGAATTTTAAGCAGAGCATGGTCAATATGTAGACTATTACAGCAGGTGGGGCTAAATGAATAACGAAATCCATGAAACCCAGGTGGGTCTGGCTGCCGATCATGATATTCGGCGGGTCCCCGATCAGGGTGGCCGTCCCGCCCACGTTGGAAGCTATAATCTCAGTAATCAAAAACGGAATTGGGTTAACTTTAAGTTCGGAAGTAATGGAAAAAGTTACAGGGACTATCAGCAGGACCGTTGTCACGTTGTCCAGGAGGGCCGACCCGACGGCTGTAATTGTGCCCAGGGCCAGCATCAGTTGCCAGGGGTCGCCTTTGGCCCATTTGGCCGACTTTACCGCCAGGTATTCGAAAACACCTGTATTCTTGGTAATGCCAACAATAATCATCATCCCGGTGAGTAAACCCAATGTGTTGAAGTCAATCATCTCAATGGCTTTTTCCTGGTGCAGGATCCCCAGGAAAATCATCAGCATACCGCCCAAGAGGGCCACCACCGTCCGGTGGATCTTTTCAGAAATAATCAAAGCATAGGTTAACAAAAATACGGTAACGGCAATATAAGCTTGCATTTGCGCCTCCTTTCAAAATCTACACCATTTGTTGAATAAAAAGGGAATTCTCGCGAATCCCTTACTTTAATTTTTTACATTAAATAACGCAAATAAACATACCCGGTGGAAATTATAATAGACATAATCATCAACGGAAAAGCCACTTTCATGAAGCCCAGAAAGGATATGGGGTGATGCCGGTGCTCGGCCATACCCGCCACGATGACGTTGGCCGAAGCGCCGATAATGGTGCCGTTCCCGCCCAGGCAGGCCCCCAGGGCCAGGGACCACCACAGGGGATCCAGGTTTGAAATACCGCCTATTGTGCCCATGGCCTTGATTAACGGGATCATCGTGGCCACAAAGGGGATGTTGTCAACAAAGGCCGAGGCAATGGCCGACAGCCACAGCACAATCATGGAGGTGGTGACCATTTCTCCGCCGGTGACTTCCAGGGACATCCTGGCAATCTTCTCGATTACCCCCGTCTCTTCCAGCCCTCCGACCAGCACAAACAGCCCGATAAAGAAGAATATCACCGGCCATTCCACCTGGTGCAGCACCCGCTCGGGATTGATCCGGGTAATCAGCATCAGCAGGGTGGCCCCGCCCATGGCAATCGTGGCCGATTCCATATGCAGGAACTGGTGCAGTATAAAACCAGTTATAGTCAGCCCCAAAACTACCAGGCATTTTTTGAGGAGCCCGTAGTCTTTTATTTCAGACCGCTCGTCAAACTCCATTATCTTTTGCTTTAAACTCTCATCTACCTTCAAGCTCCTGCCGTAAATGAACTTCAAAGCAATCATGGTGGCTATGTATACCACTACAACAGCCGGCGTAAGGTTGATCACAAAATCCAAAAAGCCCAGGTGGGTCTGGCTGCCAATCATGATGTTCGGCGGGTCGCCAATTAAGGTTGCAGTCCCGCCTATGTTTGACGCCAGGACCTCGGTAATCAAAAAAGGGATGGGATTAACCTTGAGCTCGGCAGTAATTGAAAATGTTACCGGAACAATTAATAATACTGTTGTCACGTTGTCAAGGAAAGCCGAGGCCACGGCGGTAATAGTAGCCAGGGCCAGCATGATTCTCCAGGGATCGCCCTTGGCCCACTTGGCTGATTTGACCGCCAGGTATTCAAAAAGGCCGGTTTCCTTGGTGATCCCCACAATGATCATCATCCCGGTCAGCAGGCCCAGGGTGTTGAAATCTATCATCTCGATGGCTTTTTCCTGGTGCAGGATCCCCAGGAAAATCATCAGCATACCGCCCATGAGGGCCACTATTGTGCGGTGAATCTTTTCCGAAATAATTATGGCGTAGGTCAATAAAAACACAAACACGGCAATGTAAGCCTGCATTTGCCCCTCCAACCTCCTTTATATTCTGTTTTGAGCGACAATAAATCGGTCAAGTCCGGCGTAATCCTTCAAGACCTGGATGCCTTCCCCCCAATTGCTTGCAGGCAATAACGATGCCAGTGTTTTTGTCTGACTCATACCTATTTCCATGCAAAGCCATCCTCCGGCCGCCAAAATTTCCCGGGCTTGGGGAATTAGCTTCCGGTACAAGTCCAGGCCGTCACCTCCTCCATCCAGAGCAATGTGAGGCTCATAACCTGCCACCTCCGCCGGTAAATGCGGAATCTCTTCCTTAGGAATATAGGGGAGATTGGCCACCACGAAATGAGCCTTGCCTTTAAGCCGCGCCGGAATTCCGGTGAGCAGATCACTGTTCAAAAATGTAATCCTATCTTCAACTGCCATATTTTTCGCGTTTAAACGGGCCAGCTCCAAGGCCTGGGCAGAAATATCAGTGGCCCAAATCTCAGCCTGCGGCAGGTATCTGGCGAGACTGATAGCAATGGCGCCACTGCCTGTCCCTACATCCAATATAATAGGATTATCGGGCGAAAGCAATAATTTGTTCACCTTTTCAATAACCCATTCGACTATAATTTCCGTTTCCGGCCTTGGGATTAGGACATTCCTGTTTACTTTAAAAATCAGGGACATGAATTCCTTTTCCCCGGTGATATAGGCAATCGGTTCCCGGTTCAGGCGTCTTTCGACCAGGGAAAAAAATTCTGTCAAATCGTCACCGGAAAGAATTTTTTCACTGTCAATGTACAGCCTGCTGCGGGAAGTTTTTAAGACGAATGCCAGCAAAACCTCGGCGTCCAGCCTGGCAGTTTCCAGCCCGTGCGACCGGAGGACTGCCGTGGCCTTACCGAGGGCTTCTCTGACAGTAAGAGAAGTCATTTACTCCACCTGCTTCAGTTTTTCCGCCTGGTCGGTGGTGATCAGGGCCTCGATTATTTCTTCCAGGTCCCCTTCCAGGACCTGCGGCAGCTTATGCAGGGTTAACCCTATTCTATGGTCGGTTACTCTTCCCTGGGGGAAATTATATGTCCTGATTCTCTCGCTGCGGTCACCAGTGCCCACCTGGCTTTTTCTGGCGCTGGCCAGTTGCCGGTTCTGCTCTTCCCGGGCCATGTCCAGGAGCCTTGCCCGCAGCACCCGCATAGCTTTGTCCTTGTTTTTGTGCTGGGATTTTTCATCCTGGCATGATACAACAATGCCGGTGGGAATATGGGTAATCCGCACGGCCGACTGGGTTGTATTGACCGACTGGCCCCCGGGACCGCTGGAACAGAAAACATCTATTCTGAGGTCGTTGGGATCGATGTCCACATCGACTTCTTCGGCTTCCGGTAAAACGGCAACAGTAACCGTAGATGTATGGATACGTCCGGAAGACTCCGTCTCGGGCACCCTTTGCACCCGGTGGACACCGCTCTCAAATTTCAGCCTGCTGTATGCGCCCTGTCCTTCAATCAGGAAAATAATTTCCTTAAAGCCGCCGATGTCGGTGGCATTGGAGCTGAGAACTTCTACTTTCCACCCTTTTGTTTCGGCATACCGGCCGTACATGCGGAAGAGGTCGCCGGCAAACAACGCCGCTTCCTCGCCTCCGGCTCCGGCCCGGATTTCCATGATCACGTTTTTCTCGTCACTGGGGTCTTTGGGAAGCAGCAGTACTTTGAGTTTTTTCTCAAGGTCTGCCTTTTTGTCTGCCAGCTCTTCCAATTCAAGTTCCACCATTTCGCGAAAATCGTCTTCAAGTTTGTCCTGCAGCATCTCCCTGGCATCTTCTATGCCCCGGACAGTTTTCTTGTATTCCCTGAAAACAGTGACCACATCCGCCAGGGAAGCATGAGCTTTGGCATGTTTTTGCCATTCACTGTGATTGCTGATAACCTCGGGATCGCCCAGCAATTGGCCCAACTCTTCGTATTTATCCTCAAGAGCCTGTAATTTGTCTATCATGTTTCACACCCCTGGAGTTTAGACTGCGATATTTTATCCTCTCCGCTCTCCGGCAGGACTGCCTGCAGAGCCCGGATAGCCACCTCTACCTGGCTGTCATCCGGTTCCCTTGTCGTCAGTTTCTGCAACCAGAGTCCGGGGGCAATAATAACCTTCATAACTGGAGAATTGCAGTATCTGCCCGACAGCTTCAACACCTCGTACGAAATTCCGGCCACCACCGGCAGCAACAGGATCCGTGAAACAATTCTGAGCAACAGGCCTGGTTTGCCCAAAAAACTGAAGACAAGAATCATGATCACCATTACAATAAGCAGAAAACTGGTCCCGCACCGGGGATGGAGCTGCGAATATTTGCGCGCATTTTCAACAACCAGCTCTTCCCCTGCTTCGTAAGCGTTAATAACTTTGTGCTCCGCACCATGGTACTGAAAAACCCGCTGGATGTCTTTCATCCGGGATATGGCCAGAATATACAAAAGAAAGATGCCTATCCGGAACAGGCCTTCAAAAAAATTAATTAAAAAAACACTCTTAAATCCGTAGAGAAACCTGGCCATGGTCGTGGGGGCCACCACAAAAAGCAGGATTCCCAAACCCAGAGCCACGGTAATAGTGAGCGCCATCTCCCACGGGCCGAGTTCTTCCTCTTCCGCCTCGGCGGCCTGGTTGGCGGAAAACGCCAGGGCCTGAATCCCGATGACCAGGGATTCAATAAGCATGACTGTCCCCCTGAAAAAGGGCCATTTCAGGAAAGGCAGTTTCTCGGCAACGGATTTAACGGGACGCCGTTCAATTATTATTTCACTGTCGGGTTTCCTTACCGCTATGGCCAGATTACGGCGCCCGCGCATCATTACACCTTCGATGACAGCCTGACCGCCGTACTGAAATTTGTTACCCAAAGCCAAACAACTCCTCACGTCCGGTTAAAACTTGATTGATATTGCAGGAAACCTGTCCCAATGATATATGAAAAGAGCAGAGCCGGTGCTCTGCTTTGCTTACATCCCGTATTTTTTCTTAAATTTATCCACACGGCCGCTGGTATCGACAAGTTTTTGCTTACCCGTAAAGAAAGGATGGCATTTGGAGCAAATCTCCACCCTGAGCTCTTTTTTGGTTGAACCTGACTCAAAAGTTTCTCCGCAAGCGCAGGTAACCCTGGCCGGCCCGTAATTCGGATGAATGTCTTTTTTCATGGCCCTTCACCTCTCTTCCGAGAATATCACAAAATCAACTTCAATCATTATATCACACCGGATAAAGGGATGCAACCGGATTTTAAAAATGTTTCACGTAGCCACCGGCCTGGAGTAATTGCCTATTGCCAAACCGGGGATTTCTTCCCTCAGAATTTCAATAAACCTGTTGATTCCCAGAACATCCTGCCCGCCCATCGGTATCCGGGAAGCCAGGTAGTCGGGGTCTATATTCAGGTTGCGCATCTGAACCATGTTAATATCATACTCCTGAATAAACCTGACCATTGCCCCCACTTCGTCCGGCGTGTCCGTCAGGCCGGGAAACGCCAGCAGGTTCAAAGACACATATACGTTCTGCCGCCGCGCCAGGGCTATAGAGGAACAAACATCTTCCCAGCGGTAACCGCGGGGCCGGTAGTAATTCATATAGGTAGATTCCCGGGCGCTGACGGTACTCACCCGCAGGGAATCAATTCCGGCGCGGCAGACGGTTTTGATGCCCCCGGTATATCCTGCATTCGTATTCATATTGATAGTGCCGGCCTCTGTTTTCCGGCGGATCCGGGTTATGGCTTCCGATACGGAACCGGCCGCCAGGGACGGTTCTCCTTCACAACCCTGGCCGAAACTTATGATGGCATCCTCTGCTCCCGTGAGATGAGGCGTTGCAATTTCCTCAATTTCTTCCACTGAGGGATTAAACCCTATCCTGTCCTGGGGAGAAGGGCAACATTCCGCGGGCTGGCGGGAAATGCATCCCAGGCACCTGGCGTTGCAGGCCGGAGATACTGGTATTCCCCCTTCCCATCTCTTATAAAATATATTTTGGGCGGTGAAGCACTGATACTCCAAAGCACATTTCGCCAGTTGCCTGATTATCCTGTTTTTACTGTGGCGTTTAACGCATTCATCCACCAGTTTTGGCAGTTCCGGGGTGGAATAATAAACCGGATTCCATTTCCTCGGGTCATCGGTTTGCCCGGCCGCCACGTACACGGCTCCGTCCCGCCAACCCACCGCCGCATAACCGAATAAGGGCAGAGGTTTCCTGTCTTTCCGCCGGAAAGCCGGCAGCAGTGTCCTGGTATAGCCCTGGGGGAGTAAAGCTCCTACCGCAAAAACCGGCTTTCCCCGTTCGTCCGCAGAAAGGACGGTGAATTTGCCGTTTCTGCCAATACCCACCGGCAGGCCCCCCGGGATTAAAACCAGCGTGGCTCCTTCCGGCAGAGGAATAGTTTCTTCCTCCCGCATTTCGGTGAACAGGTTCCCGGTGCGGGCTCCCGCCGACAACTCCGGGTGTTCGTACATCCTTCCTTTACTGTCAGCGTACAATAACTGAAACATGCAAAAGTTCTCCCCGTTCAAAAAATAAAAGCAAGGTAATTTGATCATTATCCACAGACAACCTTGCTCAGATCGGCAGTTTTTAAAAGCAGTTCGCGGTTGGACTTCGTTTTCTTCAGAATATCTATGAGAAACTCGATTGCTTCGGTAGTGGTTGCCTGGCTGAAGGTCTTGCGGAAACCCCACATGATTTCCATTTCTTCCTTGCTCAGGAGCAGCTCTTCTTTACGGGTACCTGACCGTTTGATATCAATAGCGGGGAAAATCCTCCGGTCAGCCAGCTTTCTGTCAAGGATCAGTTCCATATTGCCTGTTCCCTTAAACTCTTCGAAGATGACATCATCCATCCGGCTGCCGGTCTCCACCAGAGCCGTGGCCAGAATGGTAAGGCTTCCGCCTTCTTCAACGTTTCGGGCAGCGCCGAAAAATCTCTTTGGTTTATGTAAAGCGCTGGGGTCCACTCCACCGGACAATGTCCTTCCGCTGGGAGGCTCGACAAGGTTGTAGGCCCTGGCCAGCCTCGTAATGCTGTCCAGCAGGATTACCACATCCTGTTTATGTTCTACCAGCCGTTTGGCTCGCTCCAAAACCATTTCGGCCACCTTGACATGGTTTTCGGCCGGCTCGTCAAAAGTTGAACTGATTACGTCCCCTTGAACAGACCTCTGCATATCCGTAACTTCTTCAGGGCGCTCGTCAATTAACAAAACCATTAACTTTATCTCCGGATAATTGGTTGTAATGCTGTTGGCAATCTGTTTGAGAAGAACGGTCTTGCCGGCTTTCGGCGGTGATACGATAAGGCCTCGCTGGCCTTTTCCCAAAGGGGCTACCAGGTCAATCAGTCTTGTGACGGCAAGTTCCGGACCAACCTCAAGGTTAATCCGTTCATTGGGATATATGGGGGTAAGGGCATCGAAATGTATTCGCTGGGCGGCCTGCTCAATGCTCTGGCCGTTTATTTTCTCCACTCTTAATAAAGCAAAGTACCTTTCATTATCCCTCGGCGGCCTGACCTGTCCGCCGACAACATCACCTGTTCTTAAATCAAACCGGCGGATCTGGGAAGGGGAAACATAGATATCATCCTGGCTGGGCACGTACCGGAAGGGGCGGAGAAATCCATACCCGTCCGGGAGAATTTCCAGCAAGCCCTCCGCGTATAGGGTCTGGTCCTTTTCCGTCCAAATCTTGGTAATCTCGAAAATCAATTCAGACTTGCGGAGTTTGTAATACCCGGGAATCTCCATTTGTCTGGCCATTTCATACAACTCTACCATCGTTTTGGTTTCCAGTTCAGCAGTATTCAAAACTCTCCCTCCTATTACAGTAATACCTGTATTGTATCCCGATGGTAGAATGCTTATTCATAAAACCGGGAAAAAAGTCGTCCGGATTTCGGGTTATTTTTTCGTCCTCTTGTTTTTCACTCTCTCAATTCTCATTCTCAACAGGTAAAACACAGCCAGGTATGAAGCAATGAAAATCACGGCTCCGTTGACCAGCCCCGCCAGCAAATAGGGAACTCCCCCGGCCAGGATACTGTTTACCAGCCTCTCAAAATAATTGGCGCCGGCCGGGTGAGGAATTACTACAGTCTTTAAAAACGGGAAGGCCGCAACGAGAACCTTTTGGATAGTAAAATTTATATACACTATGGCCGGAAAGAAAAGTTTGAGGAAAGAAGCCGACATCACCGCGGCCAGGCTGTTTATTTTCAATACCCGGGCCAGAACAAAAGCAAAAAAAATACTGATATATGGTATTGGTATAGCAAAATCCAGGGCAAATCCCAGCCCCACGCCCTGTGCAACTTTGGAGGGAGTGTCTTTCAACCGGATCATTCTATAATACTGATACTTTAAATATCTGCTCAAACTCAGGCGCAATTTTGTTTCCTCCTGTTTTTGGATACCAACCGTTTAAGAACCGGAAGCCGGTAACGTTCAACAATAACATAAATTAAAATATATAAGATTGTGCCCAAAACCAGGCTGTTAATTACCGCTCCGGTTAAAAAAACCTTCCCTATCACCGCAAGGGTTGCCAGATCAGGATACAAAAGAGCATGCCAGAGATTGTTTAAGTCCTGTGTCCTGTTTCCCCAAAAAAAATAGCCTGTTACCAGATCCAAATAGAAAAATAACGGAAATAACGGCTTGAAAATGATGTCGCCCAGCAATCCCGCGGGAACACTGGCCAAAACAATACCGGCGGCAAAGCCGGCC